>JAJZMO010000238.1 GCA_021798235.1 Acidobacteriota bacterium
CGGCCAGCGCATATTCCAAATCCCGCAATGAGAGTGTGCTGACCTGCATGGCGCGTGCTCCTGTCTGGATATTGATATTAATAGAAAATAACGATAAATTTTATAGAAATAATCGAATTTCTTTATTCGATCGCATCTGCTAGCTTGGCTCCCATGGCAGAAAATTCAGCCAGAGATGAGGATTGCAGATGGCAGACGAGAAAAAAGCCCCGCAGTTGACCACGGAATCGGGCGCGCCCGTGGCAGACAACCAGAACTCCTTGACCGCAGGCCCGCGCGGGCCGGTGCTGATGCAGGATTACCAGTTGATCGAGAAGCTGGCGCACCAAAACCGTGAGCGCATCCCGGAGCGAACCGTGCATGCCAAAGGCTCAGGAGCGTATGGAACCTTCACGGTGACGCACGACATTACGCGCTATACCAAGGCCAGCGTCTTTGCCAAGGTGGGCAAGGCCACGCCGATGCTGGCGCGATTTTCCACCGTGGCGGGCGAGCGCGGCGCTGCCGATGCTGAGCGCGATGTGCGCGGCTTTGCTCTCAAGTTTTATACCGATGAAGGCAATTGGGACATTGTGGGCAACAACACGCCGGTCTTTTTTGTGCGGGACCCGCTGAAGTTTCCCGACTTCATCCACACGCAGAAGCGGCACCCCAAAAGCAATCTGCGCTCCAACACGGCGATGTGGGATTTCTGGTCGCTCTCGCCGGAGAGTCTGCATCAGGTCACCATTCTTTTCTCGGATCGGGGACTGCCGCAGGGCTACCGGCACATGAACGGATACGGCAGCCACACCTACAGCCTGATCAACGCCAAGAATGAGCGTTTCTGGGTAAAGTTTCACTTCAAGTGCATGCAGGGGATCAAGAACTGGACCAACCAGCAGGCGGCGGAAATCATTGCGCGCGACCGCGAGAGCAGCCAGCGCGACTTGTTTGAGGCGATTGAAAAGGGCGACTATCCGCGCTGGCGTTTCTGCATCCAAGTGATGCCGGAAAAGGATGCGGAGAAGACGCCGTACAATCCATTTGATCTGACCAAGGTTTGGTCGCACAAGGATTACCCGCTGATTGAGGTGGGCATTGTGGAACTGAACAAAAATCCTGAAAATTACTTTGCAGAGATGGAGCAGTCGGCCTTTGAGCCATCCAGCATCGTGCCGGGCGTGGGTTTTTCTCCGGACAAGATGTTGCAGGCTCGCATCTTTGCCTATGCCGATGCTCACCGCTACCGCCTGGGCACGCATTATGCGCACCTGCCGGTGAACCGCGCGCAATGCCCCGTACATACGTACAACGCAGATGGACCGATGCGTTTTGACCAGCCCAAGGGCACCGATGCGTACTACGAGCCGAACTCCTTTCACGGCCCCAAACAGGATGCGCGCTTTGCCGAGCCGCCGTTGCACATCTCCGGCGACGCAGACCGGTACAACCACCGCGAGGGCAACGATGACTACACGCAGGCGGGTCAGCTATTCCGGCTGATGTCCAAGGAGCAGCAGCAGCAGCTCTTCAGCAACGTTGCGGCGGCGATGAGTGGTGTGCCGCGTGCCATCATCGAGCGGCAACTGGCGCACTTCCACAAAGCCGACCCTGCCTACGCTGCGGGCGTGGCGGCAGCGGTGGGCATCCAGCCGGGCGCTGCGGCGGATTAACGCTGCTGGAGCACGAAAAAAGCGTGCGCAGTGGGGCCTCCTCTGCGCGCACACATTGGGGTTTCGTCACATACAGCCTCCGCAAGGAGGCTGTATACTTTCCTTAGCAGTCGGGTTCCTTCCTTCGGTCTCTGTTCGACCGAGCAACCAAATTTCCACTGCAAAAATTCTTCTGCGTGCTGCTCCGTCTCTACCGATGGAGTGGCGTTGCAGACCAACCCAGCGTTCATCGCACAAGGAGTCGAATCATGTTAGGTGTAGGAGAGCAATTCCCCAATTTTTCCGTTACTGCCACCGTCAGCCGCGACAAGAACAAGGCCTTTGAGACGATTACGGATCAAAGCTATCCCGGCAAGTGGAAGGTGTACTTCTTCTGGCCCAAGGATTTCACCTTTGTCTGCCCGACAGAAATCGCCGCCTTCGGCAAGCTGAATGGCGAATTTGCTGCGCGTGATGCCCAGGTGCTGGGCGCGAGCATTGATTCTGAATTCGTGCATCTGGCCTGGCGGAACAACCATGAAGACCTGCGCGATCTGCCCTTCCCCATGCTGGCCGACATCAAGCGCGACCTGTGCGAGCAGTTGGGAATTTTGGACCCGGCAGCCGGCGTGGCGCAGCGTGCAACGTACATCGTCGATCCGCAGGGCGTGATTCGTTTCGCCTACGTGACCGACTTGTCCGTGGGACGCAATCCACAGGAGGTTCTGCGCGTGCTGGACGCATTGCAGACCGATGAGCTGTGCCCCTGCAACTGGCACAAGGGCGAAGAGACGCTGAGCGTCTAACTTGTCTCTGGCGGGAGCGCGTGGCCATGCCAGCGCTTCCGCTTTCTGCATGACAACGCAATCAAAAAAAAGGAAAATTGTATGACGTTGGATGAGCTGATCCAGAGCCTGCCGGAGTATGCCAAGGATTTGAAGCTGAATTACTCTTCGCTGATCGGCCAGAATACGGAACTGACACCCACGCAGCTATGGGGCAGTGTGGTGGTCAGCGCTATGGCGACGCGCCAGCCAGTGTTGTTGCGCGCCGTGGTTGCAGCCGCGGCGGAAAAAACCACTGCGCAGTTGGTGGACGCGGCCAAAACCGCAGGGGCCATCATGGGCATGAACAATGTTTTTTACCGCTTTCATCATCTGACGAAGAATGAAAAATACTCCACCATGCCAGCGCGGCTGCGCATGAATGCGATTCGCACGCACGGGGCCGACCCGGTGGATTTTGAACTGTGGTGCGTGGCGGCTTCAGCCGTCAACGGCTGCGGCAAGTGTGTGGATGCGCATGAACAAGTGCTGCGGCAAAAGGGAATCAGCGAAGAGCTGATTTTGGCCGCAGTGCGCATCGCCTCGGTCATCCACGCCGTGGGCACCGTGCTGG
>JAJZMO010000134.1 GCA_021798235.1 Acidobacteriota bacterium
GCAACAATATGAGTCGGCCCGGATGCGCAGCGCCATTCCCATGGCCAAAATGTGGCTGGGGGGTGAGCGCGGCCACGCCATCCACACCGCGACCATGCCCAACTTGTATGCCAAGCGGTCTGCACACACTGCCGCTCCCCTGCTGTTGGTTGGGGTTCTGCTGGCATTCTGCATCCCGGTCGCGTTCACACAGGAATGTTTCGCTCTAGGCTTGCAATGCATCCCGCCTGTCCCGGCAACTTGCATCGCTCTTTTTTCCCGGCCTCCCCCCGTTCAGCCCAGCCTCTAGTGCCTACGTTCCATCTGCGTCTGTCTGCGGCTGCCCATTTCGGGCTGCACTGTGGCGCGCAGAAGGTTTTCAACCATGCATTCCGTGCCTAAGAGCACGCTCAAGAATGTTTTTGAGGGATAGTTTCGATGAGCACTTCCAAACGTAAGCCTTTGTTGATTCTTTTTGCCGCAGTCCTTCTCGCCGGTGCTTGGTTTTGGCACAAGCACTCCGAAGATGCCAAGCGGAAGACCCGCGCCGAGCGGGTCTCTGCGCCCACCGCCGCCGTCGTTGTTGTGCGCCGCCTGCCTGCCATCTCCACGATCACCGTTCCGGGCATCTTCCAGGCCTATCAGGATATTTTGGTGCACGCCAAAGTCTCCGGCTATGTGAAAAAGATCAACGTCGATATTGGCGACATTGTGCACACGGGTGAGGTGCTGGCCGTTTTGGAAGTCCCAGAGTTGCAGGCACAAGTGGATGCAGCCAATGCTGCGGTCGTACGCGACCGGGCGGAGGTGCGCCGCACGCAGAATGATGTAGCCCGCGCCAAGGCCATCCATTCGGCCCTGCACGCAGAGTACGTCCGTTTGGTGGGTGCGGCGGCAACGCGCCCCGGCCTGATCGCGCAGCAAGAACTGGACGATGCGCAGGCGAAAGATCTTTCCTCCCAAGCGCAAATTGATGCAGCCCGTTCTGGCCATGATGCCGCCTTGGAAAAGTTGACCGAGGATCAAGCGGAGTTGCAGCACTATCAGGCGCTCTTTGCCTACACGTTTGTCCGCGCGCCGTTTGATGGCGTGGTCACCTTCCGCTACGCAGACACAGGCGCACTGCTGGCCGCAGGCACCGATGAAAGCAAGAGCGCCATGCCGCTCGTCCGCCTGGCGCAAAGCGAACTGCTGCGTCTACGCATGCCCGTGCCAGAATCCGTTGCCGACTACATGCGCATCGGAGGCCCGGCCACGGTGGTGGTGCAAGCGACCGGAGAAAAAATCCACACCAAGATTGTGCGCTTCACCCGTTCTATGGATCGCAACACGCGCACCATGTTGACGGAAGTGGACATCCCGAATAAAGACTTGCATCTGTCCCCGGGCATGTATGCCAACACCACCTTCCCGCTGATTGATCACGGCGACGCACTCTCCCTGCCCATTGATGCCATTGTGGAAGGCGACAATCCGTATGTGCTCGCGTTGGATAACACCAACCATGTAGTCAAGCGCTCCGTGGTACTGGGTGTACAAGGCCCCAATCGCTTTGAGGTGCTCTCAGGCATTCAAGAAGGCGACCGCGTTATCGTGGGCAACCAGGCAAACTTCCAACCCGGCGAGTTGGTCTCACCCAGCCCCACCGATACCGATCTTGTCGAGTTCAAACAAACGGACAGCACCACAAAGGGAGGCAGCAACTAAATGTCTTCGTTTGCGATTAAATATCCGTTCTTTATTTTGATGGCGTGTCTGATCATCGTAGTTGTCGGCACGGTGAATCTTCTCGCCATGCCCGTCGATCTCTTCCCTGCCATTAAAATTCCAGTCGTCGTCGTCGCCACGTTCTACTCAGGCATGCCCCCTGAGCAGATGGAGGCCGACATCACTAATACCTTTGAGCGCTTCTTCACGCTCGGCAGCAACATTGAGCACATCGAATCCCGCTCGATGACCGGCGTCAGCCTCATCAAGGTCTACTTTCAACCCGGAACAGATCCCAACGCCGACGTCAGCAACATCTCCAACCTGGCCATGGCCGATCTGCGCCGACTACCAGAGGGAACCTTCCCGCCCGTCGTTTTGTCGTATGACTCGTCCAACCTGCCCGTCTGTCTGATCACAGTTGAAGGGCAAGGACTCAATGAAGCACAGTTGAAGGACTATGCGCAGTTTGAAATCCGCGACCAGGTGGCCAACGTAAAAGGTGCATCGGTTCCACAGCCTTATGGCGGCACCTACCGCCAGATCATGGTCTACGTGGACCCACTCAAGCTGGAAGCCAGCGGCCTCAGCGTCAAGGATGTCTATAAGGCCGTCAATAATTCCAACCTGATCCTTCCCGCCGGCGACGTTCGCATCGGGCCGAAGGATTACAACATCTACGCCAACAGCCAAGTGGTCAAGGGCAGCGATGCCAACATGATCCCGCTCAAGTCATCGGGCAACTCGGCGATTCTCGTTGGCGATGTGGGCCATGCCGTCGATGGCGGCCAGTTGCAGTACAACATTGTGCGTGTTGACAGCCAGCATTCGGTCTATCTGCCCATCTTTAAACAGGGCGGCGACAGCAACACCATCAGCATCGTGAACGGCATTCGAGAACGCGTAGGACATCTGCTGGACGTTCCCCCGCAACTGCGGGCACACGTGGTCTTTGACCAATCCGTCTTTGTCAAACTGGCCGTTGATAACGTAATTCATGAAGGCGGCATCGGTCTGGTGCTCACTGGCCTCATGATCCTGCTCTTCCTGGGCGATCTGCGGGCGACGGTTGCAGTGCTCTTGTCGATCCCCATCTCCGTGCTCACGGCGTTTCTTTTGCTCAACCTGACCGGCAACACAGTCAACACCATGGTGCTCGGTGGTTTGGCATTGGCTCTCTCACGCCTCATCGACAACTCCGTCGTGGTGTTGGAGAACATCTTCCGCCACATGGAAATGGGCGAGCCTCCCATCGTTGCTGCCGAACAGGGCGGCAGCGAAGTCGCACTAGCCGTGCTTGCGGCCACGGTCAGCACTTCGATCGTATTCTTCCCGGTCGTCCTGCTGGTCGGCGTCAGTAAATATCTTTTCACCGCGCTGGCGCTGGCGGTCGTGCTGGCCATGATGGCCTCCTACATGGTCGCCATGACGGTTGTGCCGCTCTACTGCGCCAAGTTCATTGAGTTCCACGGCCACGCTGGCCACGGAGACCAGGAACATGGCGCGGCGGATACTCCCGATCTGCGCGAATTGGCAGAAAGCCGCGACCCCGTGGCTTTGGCTCATGACGAAGAGTTGGCCAGCCATCCGGGCAAGCCATCCATCTTCGGCTTGATCTTTGCCAAGTTCAACCAGGGCTTTCATGCAATCCAGCACAAATATGACGGCGCGATTGCCTACTGCCTGGAGCGCCCGGTTCCCGTAGTACTGGTCTTTTCTGCATTCGTCATCTTCAGCTTCGCCTTGTATCCGTTCCTAGGCGTGGCCTTCTTCCCACGCACGGATCCAGGTCAATTCGTCATTCAGTTCAAAGCCCCTCCGGGCACGCGTATTGAATTGACCGATCAAATTGCCGGAAAA
Organism: Acidobacteriota bacterium; assembly: GCA_021798235.1. The sequence continues at coordinate 3,547 of JAJZMO010000134.1, forward strand.
ATTGAAAATGTCGTACGCGAAGAGGTCAAACCACGCGATCTGAACATGATCGTCTCCAACATCGGCGTCTATCCTGATCTCTCCGCCATCTACACCACCAACACCGCCATGGACAACGGCGTGGTCCAGGTCAGCTTGAAAGAGGATCACAAGATCGGCAGCTACGCATACATGGCTCGCGTGCGCAAACGTCTGCGGCAAGAGGTGCCAGAGGTGCAGGCATTCTTTATGGCGGGTGGCTTGGTGGACTCCATCGTCAACCAGGGCAAGCCAGCGCCCTTTGACATTCGCGTCAGCACAATGAGCTTCAAGGATGGCGACAAGATCGCGCAGGAAATCGCGCGCCGTGTCCGCCGCCTCAGCGACGTCAACGATGTGCTGATTCCGCAGGACATCGATTACCCCGGTTTGCAATTGAACGTGGACCGCTACCGCGCAGCTATTCTGGGTCTGACTGAAAAGAATGTGGTCGACAGCGTCATCACGGCGCTCACATCCAACGGACAGATTGCTCCCTCCTACTGGATCGACCCCAGCAGTGGGAACAACTACATGCTGACGGTGCAGTATTACGATAGCCAGATTCAATCCCTGAAAGACTTCAAAGAAATTCCTTTGCGCTCGAAAACGCAACCAGAAGCGCAGTCCGTCAACAAAAACGCCGATCCCGACAACGGCACACGGGGCATTCCCCATGACAACGTGACGCCGCTTGAAGCCGTTGCTGATGTCAGATACATCAACACGCCCACGGTGGTGGACCATTATCAACTGCGCCGCGTCTTTGATGTGTACGTCATGCCGACCACGGAGGACCTGGGCCAACTCGGCAAGCAGATTAACAACATCGTTGCCAACGTCCACCCCCCCCACGGCACACTGGTCAGCATCGGCGGAGCCATTGATGACATGAACAGTTCCTTCCGCAGCTTTGCTGTTGGCTTGGTACTCTCCGTCATCTTGGTTTATCTGGTGCTGATGGCCCAGTTCGCTTCGTTCTCGGATCCATTTGTCATTCTGCTGGCCGTTCCACCGGGGCTTTCCGGCGTGCTGCTCTTCCTGCTTATCACCGGAACCAGTTTGAACATCATGTCTCTGATGGGCGTCATTATGATGACCGGCATTGTGGTCTCTGACAGCATTCTGATCGTGGAATTTGTTGGCGCGCTGCGCAATGAGGGCAAACCGCTCAAGATCGCGCTCGCCGAGGCTTGCAAGGTGCGTCTGCGTCCCATCATGATGACCACGCTGGCCACAGCGCTCGGCCTCATCCCGATGGCCTTGGGCGTGGAGGCGGGTAGTGAGCAATACGCTCCCTTGGCCCGCGCCATTCTTGGCGGACTCACCGTCTCCGGCATCGTCACTGTCTTCCTGGTGCCGACGGCCTACTTCCTGGTCCATCGCAATCACGAAAACACCAATGTGATGCACGATCAGCAGCATCCTGACTTGGAGGCGCGCGCGTAATGAGAACCATTCTTTCCATCACGACAGCCACGGCTCTGCTTCTTGGCCCAGCCTGGGCGCAGAACGCCAGCACTGCAGCGACAGCCAAACCCTTGGCCGATGATCCCTCCGTAGTTTTGCTGGCGCAAAATCTGCAACAGGCTCAGTCGACGCCTCCGGTGGCCTCGGCTACGCTCAGCAACACCGCTGGAGCCAGCATGGCCACTGGCACAATGCCACTGCCCACCTTGCCCAGCGCCAACGGCCAGCCGGTTCCTTTAACACGGGAACAGGCTGAGCAGATTGCCATCAAAAACAATCCGCATATCCGCGCCAGCAAGCTGGTCGCCTTGGCCGAACACCAAGCCTACCGTGCCACGCGCGCGCAATATCTGCCGCAGTTATACGGCGGCATGGTCGCCGTCAAGGCCGATGATGGCGGACGCTATTCCGTGGACGGCCTGCGCACCACGCGCTTGCTCACCCACGCAGGCGGTGGCGTGGAGCTGCGCCAACTGCTCACCGACTTTGGCCATACCTCCAACCTGATCGCCTCCTCCAAGCTGTATGCGAAGGCGCAGGACTCCACCGCCATGGCCACACAGTTGGATGTACTCTTCGCCACCGACCAAGTCTTCTACCAGACGCTGGAGGCTGCCGCCGTGGTGAAAACTGCGGAGCAAACCGTCGCAACGCGCCAGCAGATGGATGATCTCGTTTCGGAGCTGACCAAAAACAAACTGCGCTCCGACATCGACCTGGCCTTTGCCGACCAGGATTTGGCGCGAGCCAAGCTGCTGCTACTCGATGCGCAGGATGAGTACCAGAAAGACATCGATGCGCTCTCAGCCGTGCTCGGCTATGACCATGCGCAGAACTATCAACTGGCTGATGACAGCGCTGCGCCGCCGCTGCCTCCACCCGATGCCGATGCGCTGGTCAAGCTGGCCTTGCAGCAACGGCCCGACCTGCTCGCGCTCGACTACACGCAAAAAGCCGCACACAAGTTCAGTCGTGCGCAATATGAGCAGCTCTTGCCCACGATCAATACCGATGGCGTGGTCGGTGGCACGCCCGTGCGCGATGACCGCTACTTTAACAGCAATTGGTTCGGCGCGGTCGGCGTCAACCTTAGCGTTCCAATCTTCAATGGTTTTCTCTACACCGCTGAGGCTTCGGAAGCATCGCAACGCGCCAAGGCTGCCCAAGAAAATCTGCGGAACCTGCGCGACAACATTGTCCGCAACGTCAATGACGCATGGCTCCAAACCAACACTTCGTATGACAAAATCGGCGTGACGGAAAAATTGCTGGACGCGGCCAACCTCGGACTCGATCTGGCCCAGGCCCGCTACAAACTCGGCCTCAGCTCCATCGTTGAACTGAGCCAGTCGCAATTGCAACAGACTCAGGCGGCCATCGAAAACATTAACGCCCGCTACGCGTATGAGCTTTCCCTGGCCGCGTTGAACTATCAGATCGGCAACATGCCGTAGCCGTAGCGCTTTCTCTTACCCAGCTGAGGAGTCTGCGGAACTATCCGCAGATTCCTCAGATTTCTCCACAGCTGCACAGCCCATTCATCCTGCATTCACATTCCGTTCATCGATTTTTAACCAGATTCACAATCCATTCACATTCTGTTTCCTGCGTATTCATATAAACCTTCCATGCTTGATAGCGGTGGACTGTGCGTTTGCTTCTCCCAAAGCGCCAGCCCCAGAAAAAAACAAGTGAGAGGCCGAATGATTTCTCGACCCAATCCGCTCCAAGCCCTGCTTCTGGCCGGTTGCGTTGCTGCCATTTCTGCATCCAGCGCTTTGGCGCAGTCCAGCAGCAAGAACGCGTCCAAGAAAACAACCGCGAAGCCGAGCATCCAGGCGCAGCTAGATCAGATGCGCCAGCAGCTCCAAACCCAGATCGAAGAATTAAAGCAAATGTTGCGCGAGCGCGACATGCAGTTGCAGCAGGCACAAGGCGCAGCAGCCCAGGCCCAGCAGAATGCTTCCCAGGCGCAGGCACAGGCGGCGCAAGCCGCTCAGGCCGCAGCGCAGGCCAGTTCGCAGAGCACGTCGGTCTCCACGCTGAAGCAGCAAGTGCAAAGCCTGCAGGCCGACAATGAAAAGTCCAAGGCGGACCTTGTTGCCGTCCGGCAGATGGGCGTTGGCTTCCGTGAAAACTACGCCAATCCCATCGCGTTAAAGTACAAGGGCGTCGAGATTACGCCAGGAGGCTTCCTGGCGGCTGAAACTGTGTACCGCCAGCGGGCCACTGGTGGCGGTCTCAATACACCGTTCAATGCAATCCCTTTCAGCGAGTCGGCGCTGGGCAAGCAATCCGAGTTCGTCGCCACGGGCCGTCAGTCGCGCATCACGCTCAACGTGCAGGGGCATGAGGACCATGCCACCATCGGCGGCTACTATGAGGCTGACTTCCTGAATGCTGGCTCTACTTCCAACAACAACGAGAGCAACAGCTACCCGTTGCGCCAACGCCAGATGTGGGCGCGCTACCAGCGCGATGGCGGCTTCACCATCGTCGGCGGCCAGATGTGGTCGTTTCTGACGGTCACCACCACGGGATTTGAAAATAAGATCGAGGCGATTCCGCTTACGATCGACCCCCAATATACCCCGGGCTTTATCTGGGCGCGTCAATATGGAATGCGCATCTATGGAAACATGTTCCACAAGAAGATGTTCGCTGGCGTGGCCTTTGAAAATCCGCAGATGACCTTTGGCGGCCACGGCTATACGAACAACTTCACCTTCGGCTCGGCGGGCAACCCCGGCGGATTGCTGAACCCTGACACCAACTACTCCATCAACATGGCGCCAGACGTCATCGCCAAGGTTGCCTTTGAACCGGGCTTCGGCCACTACGAAATCGCAGGCATCAGCACCTTCCTGCGCGATCGCGTCTATCCCAACGCCGCCACCAAGAGCAGCGTCGGCGCTTACAACGACACCAAGGTTGCAGGTGCTGTTGAGGCCGCCGCGTGGCTGCCCTTCAAAAAAGGCCTGTACAACATTGGCTTCCGCGGCCTCTACGGGCAAAGCGTAGGCCGCTATGGTGCATCGGGCCTGCCGGATACAACGGTGCGTCCCGATGGAACGCTGGCTCCGCTGCGCAACCTGGTGGCCATGGGATCGCTGGAGTTTCACCCCGGCAAGTGGGATCTCTATTACTACTACGGCGGCGACTACGCTGCCCGCGACTGGACGTGGAACAGCAGCGGTCAGGCCGTCGGCTATGGTGCGCCTTCCTTTAACAACAGCGGCTGCTTCACGGAAACAGTCCCCAGCGCCTCACCCTACGGCCCCGGCGGCTTGGCCAATTGCACAGCAGACACGCGCGCGCTCACGGCGCACGATGTGGGCTTCTGGTACAAGTTCTACAACGGCAGCAAGGGCAAGCTGGTTTACGGCATGCAGTATGACTACATGCAGCGCAAAACATGGTCCGGCGTGGGTGGCCAACCTGAGGCCGATGACAACATGTTCTGGACCTCGTTCCGTTACTACATCCCCTAACCCTGTTCCTCAACCCCTGTAACCATGGCGCGGGCTTCACGTCCGCGCCAATTTTTTCGCACGGACAAAGTCTTCCGGATGCCCATCCTATGCACGTTCTGGGTGCCCCACGTCTCGCTTTGAGACGTGGGCTTTGTTTGGACGGCCAGTCTTCCGGGTGCCGGGTGCCCCATTCAAGCCTTCCTTTGGCTTGAGTGGGGGGCAACGACAGAGCCAAGACTCATCCCTAGCCGTGAGTGACACTCTAACCCAAAGTCTAGTGTGGGAAGTCGAGACTCACCCGAACTATTGAATCTTCGCCAACTGCCGCGCATATAGAGGATTATTCGGAAACTCCGCCGCCAGCGACGCCAAAATCTGCCGCGCCTTCGTCCGGTCTTTATCGCGCAGCGCGGCCACGGCCAACAGCAGCCGCGCAAAGGGAGCCAGGTAGTGTCCCTGTGTTGCCGCCAGTTCCATATCCTGCCGTCCCAGAGCTGCATTCGTCTCCGCTCCAGTCATGCGCAGCAGCCAACGTATGGGAGCTGGCTTTAAACCCAAAATGTAGTTTTCCAATCCAACAGCCATATAGGCATCTTTCATGGATGGCGCAACCGCCAGCAATCGTTCTGCATAGTGGCTGGCAATCTCCGTATAGCGCAGCCCGGCGAAGTCGCGCCCATCAATCATCTGCACCGAATCGGCATGCAGCCCATGGATCAGCGTCTCCGCAAACAACGCATTCGCATCCTGCGGAGCTTTCTTCAATACGGCTGTGGCCAAATCGTCGGCCTGCTCCAAATCCCGCATAAAAGCTGCGCGAATTTTAGGATCCGCCGCACGCGCTCCCCGGGTTTCGAAGTGGTTGTCATCATCAAATAAATCCACATCGAGCACATGCAACCGCGCAAATTCTGTAAACAGGTAAGCCGCCGCGTCCGAAGCCGGGCCGAATGGATCCTCCGGGTGCGCCTGCATCCACGCGGCAAACTCGGAGTGGGCCTGCGCAAATTGCAGGTTGTACATATCCGCATAGCCGCGATCTAACGGCGTGCGGCCTAGCACAATGGCGTCTTGTGGTGTTGGAGTTTTCGCAGTTTTCGTCTGCGCAGACAAAGCGGCGCAAAGCCAGGTCGACCCCAGCCAGATCAAAAATCCCCGAAGTTTTCTGCGGCGCAATAGCATCATCCCAGCAGCGGTGGAGCGGCCAATCCTGCGCCCTCACGCGATGGAATATAGAATACAAGCAGAGCCTCTCGACTGGATTGCGTGCATGCCCGCAGAAGACCAGTGGCTGCCAGAAAAAAGCACGCTGTACGCAACTTAATCTTTAGGGGTTGCGTCTTAGCGGAATAGGCTTCGATTTACGAAATTTTCATCAACGTCAGGAACCCACTGCTTGCGCCTTAGAAGATTTTTGTCTCCTCTCATCGCCTGCTGCACGCTTGGCCTTGCCAGTCTGCTGTCTGCACAGTCAGCACCACAGCAAATTGCCGCCGCTGATCTGCCCGATGCTCCGGGTGTCTCTTCTTCGCTCGCGGTAGATGCCGATGCGGCACAAACCTCCTCCACAACGCAGACGGCCAATCCAGCCGCGCCTGCACAACCATCGCAACAAGGCACACCGGGCAACAAAGGGGATCGCATCCTGTACTCCAAGCCCGGAGCTGCCAAGTCCAGCACGCCGCCCGCCGACTTTGGCCAGCAACCCAAGCGCATTCTTGGCCTCATGCCCAACTTCCGCGCCGTCAGCGCCGATGCACGTCCGGCTCCGCCCACGGTGAAGGAAAAATTCAAAATCGCTACCTTCAATAGCTTTGACTATTCCGCCTTTGCCTTTGCAGCGTTGGACGCCTATCCCACCTACATCTCCAACAGCTATCCCACACTGGACAGAGGCTGGACTGGCTATGGCCAGTACTACTGGCGCGCGTTCACAGACAAAGCCGTCGGCAATTACATGACGGATTTCCTCTTCCCGATCATCACGCGCGAGGACTCGCGTTACTTCACCCTGGGCCGCGGACGCAAGCTCTACCGCGCCTACTATGCACTCTCACGCTTGGCGATTACGCCCACTGACTCTGGCAATAACACGCTCAACATTTCTGAGATCGCCGGTAAAGGCGCGCAGGCTGGGCTTGGAAATTTTTATTATCCATCCAGCTCCATCACGTGGACTAAAACCGGTCAGCGCTGGCTGGCCCAGTTGGGCCGCGACGGCCTCACCAACGTCTTTCGTGAGTTCTGGCCCGACATCAGCACGCACATCCTGCACATGAAACAGGCTGATCAATAACCGAAACAAGCATGGGGCAGACACTTCAGTCGCCCCATTGCCCTGCCCTTTCGCGCCAGCTACGATGGACGCATGTTGCGCGTCGGCCTGCCAGAACCCATTCCTCCCGCTTGGATGCCAGAGTTTCCGAAGAATGTAGAACTCATTCCTCTCGGCTACTCTTCCAGCGAAATTCACACCATCGATTTTTGGATCGCTCCCATCTACAAAAAATATGCAGCGCCGCAGTTTGCGCGTCTGCGCGGCGTGCGCGTAATTCAGGCGCTGCTGGCCGGCGTGGATTGGATGCTGCCCTGGGCAACCGAAGGCGTCACCCTCTGCGATGGTCAGGGTCTGCATGAGGTTTCCACCGCAGAATGGGCGGTAACCGCGATCCTCACCGCGCTCAAGCAATTCCCGCACTACCGCGACCGCCAGCGCGAGAAGTTCTGGGATGGTCAACTTGTCGGCGGAAAATTCTCCAGCGACACCGAGCCGCCGCCCTATCGCATTCTGGGCGATGAACTGGCTGGAAAAACTGTGCTCATCGTCGGCTACGGCAACATTGGCACCGCCATTGAAGCGCGCTTGCAGCCCTTCGGCGTGGAAATTTTGCGCGTGGCGCGCACCGCTCGTGCCGGAGTGTCCTCGATTGCGGCTCTGCCCCAACTCTTGCCGCAGGCGGACATCGTCGTGCTCATCGTGCCCTTAACGCCAGAGACCCAAGGCATGATGAGCGCAGCCATGCTGAAAAAGATGCGTCCCGGCGCATTGCTGGTGAACGCTGCGCGTGGCCCCGTAGTCGATACAGATGCGCTGGTCACGGCCTTGCAGCAGAATCGTATTCGCGCTGTGCTGGACGTTACCGACCCAGAGCCGCTGCCCAAGGGCCATCCACTTTGGTCTGCTCCCAATTGCTTTTTAACACCGCACGTTGCTGGCTCCACGCCGCAGTTTTTTATTCGCGGCTACCGCTTTGCGGCTGAACAAATTTTGCGCTATCTGGCCGGGGAGCCGCTCAAGAACATCGTCAACGCACAAGGCTACTGATCGGAACACGCTCCGTCGCACAATGCCTCGGCCAAGTGCACCGCGCGGCGGTCCGAGAGCTGCGCCACCTGCTCCCGGCAACTGAAGCCGTCGCTGACAATCAGCGTTGCCTGCGGAACGGCCCGCACCGCAGGCAACAAAACACGCTCGCCCAGCGTGGTGGACACGGAGTATTTCTCCTTTTCCAATCCAAACGGCCCGGCCATGCCGCAACAGCCCGTATCGGGCATCTGCACACGCGCTCCGGCCCGCTCCAGCAAATCCTGCTCCGCACGCATCTGTGATTTTTGGTGGCAATGCCCATGCAGCAACACATCTCTGCCTGTCAACGAAGGGGGAGCATACTGCGGCGCATAGCGAGCCAAAAACTCCGCCAGCAGATAGGTTTGTTGCGCCAATTGTTTGGCGCGCGGGTCGTTTGGAAAAAAGTTCAGCAACTCATCGCGGAAGACGCTGGCGCAGCTTGGCTCCAGCACCACGATGGGTGTGCCCGCCAGCAATTGCGGTGTCAGCGCGTCCAGCACCACACGCAAATACTGCCGGGCACGATCCAGCATTCCAAAGTCATACAAGCCGCGTCCGCAGCAAAGATGTCGCTGCGCGGTCTGTACTTGAAATCCAGCCTGCGTCAATACCGTGTTGGCTGCGTGCAATGCCTGCGGATGTAAAAAGTTGTTCCATGTATCGGCCCACAAAAAAACCGGCGAAGCTGCAGAGTTCTTCCCGCGCTGTATTTTCTTTTGCAGCGCACTGCGAAAATCCTTCGCCGCAAATTTCGGCAGTCTGCGCTCTGGTGCGATTCCCAATACGCGCTTGGCCATGCCAGCCAGCACGGAATTTTGGCTGCACACATTCACGAAGCCCGGCGCCAACGAGGCCATCCGCGCCCAGCGATCCATCCAGCCAAAGGCATAGGCGCGCAGCGGGCGCAGGCGGCCAGCATAATACTGTGACAAAAACTCTGCCTTGTACGTGGCCATGTCCACTTGCACCGGGCATTCGCTTTTGCAGGCCTTGCAGGACAAACACAACTCCAGAGCCTCTTTGACAGATTCACTCTTCCAACCTTCGGGCCGCAGCTCGCCTTGTAGCATCTCCCACAACAAATGCGCACGCCCGCGCGTGGAGTGCTGCTCCTCGCCCGTGGCCATATAGCTGGGACACATCGTGCCAGAGTCCGTCTTGCGGCACGCGCCCACGCCCACGCAACGCAACGCAGCGTGCGCAAACGAACCTCCATCGGCTGGATAGGCAAACTGCGTCTCGGTCTGCGCCAGCCGGAAGCCTGCGCCCAGGCGAAGATTTTCCTCCGGCGGATACACCGCGATGGGATCGATCAGCTTGCCCGGATTCATCTTGTTCGTTGGATCCCACACGGCCTTAAATTCTCGAAACGCCTGCATCAGTTCCGGCCCAAACATTTTTGGCAGCAGCGCCGCGCGCGCCTGGCCATCGCCATGTTCGCCAGAGATGGAGCCGCCATGGCGCAGCACCACGTCCGTCGCGTCGTCCAAAAAGCTGCGGAATTTTTTTATGCCTTCTGCGCTTTCCAGATCAAAGTTCATGCGCATGTGTACGCAGCCTTGGCCAAAATGCCCGTAAAGCGGCGTGCGGTATCCATAGCGTTGCAAAACTCCGGAAAGTTCGCGCAGATAACTGCCCAGCCGCTCCACCGGCACGGCGGAGTCTTCCCAGCCCTCCCAACCATGCGGCTCGCCCGGAACAAAAACAGTCGCGCCCAGCGCGCTCTCGCGCACATGCCAAACGCGCCGTGCCTCTTCTGCGGAATAAATGCGAGCCGTGGGAGCAGCGGCCATCGTGCTGCACGCAGCCACCAGTGCTTCAGCACTGGCCATCGCTTCCTGCGGAGTCCAGCCGCCAAACTCCACCAGCAAATGCCCGCCGCCTGCTGGTAAAAGTGCAACATCCTCCACGGCCAGATTTTTTCTGCGCATAAACTCCACCAGCAGCGCATCAAAACCTTCCAGCCCGATCGGCTGATGCTCCAACACAAATGGAACGGAATCGGCAGCAACAAAAGCATCCGCAAATCCTAGAGCAACCAGCACTCTGTAAGCAGGACTGGGCCGCAGAATCAACTTGGCCTCCAGCACTGTAACGCACGTGCCCTCACTGCCCACCAGCGCACGCGCAACGTTGCAGCCATTCTCTGGCAGCAACTCGTCCAAGTTGTACCCAGAGACGCGCCGGGGAATCTTCGGAAACTTGGCGCGAATCAACTCCGCATATTGGTCGCGGATGCGCCGCAGCTCGGCATACATCGCACCCCTGCGCCCGCCCTGCGCGATGATAGCCATCATCTCCGCATCGCTGGTGGGGCCAACCTCCATCTCGGTGCCGTCATACAGCAGCACGCGCATGGAATGAATGTTGTCGACGGTCTTGCCGCCCATCAGCGCGTGTACGCCACAGGCATTGTTGCCGATCATGCCGCCGAGCGTGCATCGGTTGTGCGTGGCCGGATCCGGAGCAAAGGTGAGGTGATGCACCTCTGCCGCTTCTCTCACGCGATCCAAAACAATGCCCGGCTGCACACGCGCAAATTTCTTTTCAGGATTCAGTTCCAGAATTCCCTGCATGAATTGGGAAAAATCCAACACCACCGCAGCGTTGCAGGCCTGACCAGCCAGGCTGGTGCCTGCGCCGCGCATCAGCACGGGAGCCGCATGTTTCCTGCACACGGCCAGCGCGGCGCGCACATCTTCCTCATCCAGCGGAGAAACCACACCCCAGGGAACCTGCCGGTAATTGGAAGCGTCCGTCGCATACAGCGCACGAGCGCCCGTATCGAAGCGCACCGGCCCGCGCAGGACTGCGCGCAAGGCGGACTCCAGCGCCTGCAATTCCCTGCTGGGCGGAGCAGATGTATTGGGATTGGAAATTACTGTCAGCCGGCTGGGCGTCATCGTTCTTCATCCTAGCAGCCGTGGTGTGCAGAAGGCCGCCAGCCTTTATCGCAGCGCGGCTCCGCGCGTTGGCCATTCTTTCGCGGGCACGCCCAGCGCTTGCAGCGTTTGCAACGTCGCCTGTTCATTGCGCAACAACTGCGCTTCATTTTGAGGAGTCACAAACCCCGGCGCAATGGCCACCACACGCCCATTTGGCCAGCATCCCTGCGGCAATGCAGCCAAGGCTCGCGGCAAATCGCGCAGACGAATGCTCAGCTCCTGCTTGCGCGCGTTACTGGAGCGCGTGAAGCCTCCACGATCCAATTCACTCGCGTTGTCGTCCGGCAGATAGATGCGCAGCAGCAGCATCTTGTCTCCCACGCTCAAAAATGGATTGCGCCACTGCGATTCATCCACCACTGCCAACGCTGCACTCTTCGCTGGCAAGGGAATCGCTGCGATGTCCATGCGCGCATCGGCTACTGCGGATGCTGACGGTGGCGCATAGCCAACGGCTGCGCTGCGGGTGCAGCCCACAGCGGCCAACACGCAGAGTGAAAGTGCCACCGCCAGAAAAATATGCTGTTTGCAGTTGGGTTGCATTGCAAATTTAGAATATCAGCCAGCGCGGTGCAGATTGGCTCATCGCCCTTGCCAGACGGGTGGACGCTTCTCCAAAAAAGCGCGCGTTCCTTCCGCCTTGTCTTTCGTCGCGCAACAGGAACCAAACAGGTCAGCCTCCAATTGCAGCGCTTCCCGCAGCGGCATGTCGAGGCCGCGCCGCACAGCCTCCAAACTTTGCTGCACGGCCAGCGGAGCCATCTTCGCTATCGCATGCGCCAACTCCTCTCCACGCGCATGTAGCCGCTCAGGAGCCACTACTTCATTCACCAGCCCAATATGCAACGCCGCTTCGGCAGCGATCATCTCCCCGGTCAAAATCATTTGCAGCGCCGCTGCCGGTCCAACCAGCCGCGCCAGCCGCTGCGTTCCGCCATAGCCGGGGATCAGGCCCAGCTTCACCTCCGGCTGCCCCAGGCGCGCCGTCGTGTCGGCAATGCGCAACGTGCAGGCCAGCGCCAACTCACATCCGCCGCCAAGCGCATACCCACGAATGCAGGCAATCACCGGCTTGCCGCAATTTTCAATCGCGGCAAAAACAGATTGCCCACGCAGCGCCTGCTCGCGTCCCTGCTCTTGCCCCAGCCCAGCCAGCTCCTGAATGTCCGCGCCTGCGGCAAAGGCTTTTTCGCCCGCTCCGGTCACCAACACCGCGCGAATCGTGGCATCCTCACGAATGGCAGGAAAGACCATCTCCAACTCTGCCAGCATGGCGAGATTCAGCGCGTTCAACACCTTCGGTCGATTCAGCGTGACCTTGGCCACGCCATCGCGCACAGCATACAAAAGCGTTTCCAGTTGCATCGCACATCCTCCTGCCGTCCGCTGGCAAAACAGCGAGTGTAGCAAGTCCACCCGCGCCAGTAAAGCCGCGAAGCGTGTACCATCTAAGTATGGTGAAAGGCATCACTCTGGTGCGCTCTGTGGGCGAACCAGACCTCTTTGACAAGCTCGCGGATTTTTTCTCTGCCCTCGGCTTTGAGCCGGGCAAGGGTTGGCAAGACGGCCAGGGACGCGGTGCGCCCTTTCTTGCCCCCATTGGAAATCTGGAGATCATCCACGGACGCTTGCCCGCCGCACCTTCGGATATTTTGGTTGAAGTCACCGCGCTGGATTCGGTTCATGCCGTCGCGCTGGAGTGGCTCAAGAAAAATCATTCCACCGCAGCTGAAGACAGAATCTCCTCCATTGCAGAAACCCATTGGGGTTCGCGTCTGTTTACCGTCGAGCCTGCCCCCGGCCTCAAGCTGGCCTTTTGGCAAAGTGAAAATCCGCTGCACGGCATCCCGCTGGCGATGGAAGGCGATCTGTCCGCACACGACATGCGCTTTGGCATCGTCGTCGCGCGCTGGAATGCCGTCATCACCGACCGGCTTCTTCAAGGCGCGCTGGATGCTTTGCTGCGCAGTGGTGCGGCCATGCACAATCTGCGCATCGTTCGCGTTCCCGGAGCTTGGGAGATTCCCTCTGCCGCCCGCACCCTGGCCACCACGCAATCCCTGGACGCCATCGTGACCCTGGGCTGCCTGCTGCGTGGAGAGACTGCGCACTACGAGGCCATCTATAACGAGGTCGCACGCGGCATCGGGCAAAGTCAGCAGGAAACCAGAATTCCCCACAGCTTTGGGGTGCTCACCTGCGATACGTTGGAACAGGCGCTGGATCGCGCCGGTCTGAAGCTGGGCAATAAAGGATTTGAAGCGGCCATTGCCGCCATCGAGATGGTTTCCCTGCATAAAAAAATCTCTGACACCTCTGCACAAGGCAAGGCTTAGCATGGGCAAGCGCCGCAAATCCCGCGAACTGGCCATGCAGATGCTCTTTCAGCTCGACATTGGCCGCCACACTCCGGATGAGGTGCGCCGCACCTTTTGGCAGTCCCGCACCACCACGGACATGGATGCCCGCGGCTTTGCCGAAGACATCTTTCGCATTGCCACCGAGCGCCAGGAAGAGATTGATGCCTGCATTCAGCAGTTGAGCACGAATTGGCGTTTGGAGCGCATGCCGGCTGTCGATCGCAACCTGTTGCGCGCGGCCATTGCCGAGATGCTGGGCTTCCCCGGCACACCGCTGCCCATCATCATTGACGAAGCATTGGAGGTGGCCAAGCTCTACGCCGCGCCGGAATCGATTTCTTTCTTGAATGGAATTCTGGATGCAGCCGCGCGCACGCTACCGCGTCCCATCAAACAATTGAACCCCAAGCAGCCCGCGTAAATTCAGCCTCGTTCGACAAGAAAAAGGCCCTGCATCCGCAGGGCCTTTTTCTGTTCTGTGCCAAGTGTCTATTCCACCTGACGCGGGCGTGCGGCCATAAAGAAGACCGGCACCGGCTTGTTATTCGCATCAGTCAAATTGGGGTTGATCTGCTGGGAATCCGTCAGCGTGTTTGTGTTGATGAGGTGAATCAGGTCGTCCTGATCCGTGCTCACATAGAACGTATTCGTGTCCGGGCTAAAGATGCCGGCGATCGGAGCACCCGCCGTGCCTTGCAACTGCAGGCCTTGCAATGTACCGCCTCCCGTAGCGGGCACTGTGTACGCTGGCAGAATTGTATTGCCGCTTGTACCCGGCGCGTTGGAGTAGAAGGTGACAAAGGCCAAACCCGATGTGGGGGATGGCAACACCTGACTGATGTTGGCAATGCTAGGAACGTTCAGTGTGGACAAGTACGGCGTGCCCGCAACGTTGGGCGTAGTGCCAAATTGCAAATTACCTGTCTGCGGACAAGCTCCAGAAGGAATGGTTACGTTGATGTCTGTGAATGTCAGGCTGCCCGTGCCCGCATTGGCCGTAGCTCCCAAGATGTGATGTCCGTCGGTCGTGCTGGCCACCTGATCGATATTCGCGGTCACTGCGCCCACGGGCGGATAGTAGTTCGTAGGATTGACTGCGGTATTGGGATTGGTACTCGTGTTGTTTGGCCCCGTGGCGCAATAGCTAAATGCGGTGGTCTCCGCTGCTCCTGCAGACGCGGTGTAGATTCCAACCCCCGGAACGGTCACCGTGTTGCTGGGTACCGGTACGGTTTCCGTCGCTGGCGATGATGCCGGGCAGTTTGTTGCCGGATTGGCACCATTGTCTGTGCAAGCGTGCCAGCCGGTGAAGCGGGAGTAAACAAACAACGTAGCCGCATTCGGAGTGTTGGCCGCTGGCGGGTTCGAATACGTGATGTAGAGCGTCTGACTATCTTCCGTAAAGTTGGCCGTGTAGGGTGGATTCACTTCCCCGCCAAGATACTGCGTGGAAAATATAGGATTGGTCACACCCGCCGGATAAATGGGTACATCGTTGGCATCACAGGCGATCGTTGGCCCGGGCGCAGGAAACTGAAGGGATGTCTTCGCACTCGGATCATACAAGTAAAACAACTGCCTGCAAGGATCATGAATCACCACCATCGTATTGTCCGGGGAAACCGCTAAAACCGTCCCTGGAACGGAAGTATCCTGCTGATTCAGAAATTCCTTGGCTGTATCCACCTCCATCAACTCTGTTGCGGATCCAAAGTACAACGTGGTCCCTTGCTGATTCAACACCATGGAATTGGGTAGATAGGGCAACTTCACCGGCAAGGTGACCGTTCCCACCAAGAAATCGATCGGAATATACCCGTACGATTGTGGACTGGCCAAGTAAAGAATGGTCGAGCTGGGCCCGGGCGAGTGAACGCTCACGGGATTGCTGGTAATTGGCATTCCCGTGCC
>JAJZMO010000072.1 GCA_021798235.1 Acidobacteriota bacterium
GCTGCGGTACGAGTAGCGCGCAGGCCCGCACAAAAATTCCACGCAAGAATGGATTGCCTTTGTGCGCATCCGGTTTATGATGTGTGCGGATGCTCCTTGCACGTTGGGTGGCTGACGCCACGACGATCCTCACGCTTGCCGGTCTGGCCTACGGGCTGCTGGCACTGCTTTCTGCGCGCGCTTATGGCCGCAGACGGCGCATTCCGCAGCCCTCGACCTATCCAGCGGTCAGCATTTTGAAGCCGCTCAAGGGCATCGACCCCGGCATGTACAAGGACTTCGCCAGCCATTGCAAACAGGAGTATCCCGGCGAGTATGAGCTGCTCTTTGGCGTGCGCAGCCTGGAGGACGAAGCGGTTCCACTGGTGGAGCGATTGCGCGCGGAGTTTCCTGACGTCTCCATCCGGCTGGTGGTTTGCCCGCGCACGCTTGGCCCCAACGGCAAGGTGAGCACGCTGGCGCAGATGTTGCCCGAGGCGCGCTTCGACCATCTGCTCATCAACGACAGCGATATTCGCGTTACGCCAAAGTATCTGCGCAGCGTGATGCAGCGATTCTCTGCTCCGCGCGACGGCCACCGCCCCGTGGGCATGGTGACGGCGCTCTATCGTGGGCGCTCGCACGCAACACTCGGCTCGCGCTTGGAGGCGCTGGGCATTAGCACGGACTTTATGCCCGGCGTGTTGGTGGCGCGCCGGATGGAAAATGGCTTGCACTTCGGGCTGGGTTCCACGCTGGCCGTGACACGCGCAGCGCTCGATGCCATTGGCGGGCTGGAGCCGCTGACCGAATATCTGGGCGACGATTATGAACTCGGCGCACGCATCGCCCAGGCTGGCTTTCGTGTGGTGTTGAGCCGCGAAGTGGTGGAGACCAGCGTGCCCGCCTATCGTTTTGGCCAGTTCTGGGAGCATCAACTGCGCTGGGCGCGCAATCTGCGCGATGCACGCAAGGCAGGGTATTTGGGCATGGGCCTTACGTACGGATTGGCCTGGGCGCTGCTGAATGTGCTGGCGCACGCTGGCTCCATCGACAGCCTGGCTCTGCTCAGCTTTATGCTGCTGGTGCGCGTGGCTGTGGCGCTCTCCGTGGGTGTGGGCTTGTTGGGGGATCGCGGTGTGCTGCGCCATTTTTGGCTGCTGCCGCTGCGCGATCTGATCGCGCTGCTCATCTGGGTTTGGAGCTTTGCCGATGATCGCATCGTGTGGCGCGGCGAGCGCTACCGGCTGGCCAATGGCAAACTGGTGCAGGCGGGGTGAGGCCGGAAGGATCTGTCATGAGAATCCGCAAGCGGGGCAACAGCTACGAAGTCGATTACACCGTTGGGGGCAAGCGCGTTCGGCGCAGCTTTCCTTCGCGCAAGGCCGCGCAGCAGTTCAGCGCAGAGCATCGCGCCGAGGCCGACCCGCCCGCTCGAAGCGCACAAGCGCAGAGTGTGCCCGCAGAGTCGCCTGCTCTGCCCGTTGCGCCAACGCAGGAGCCAGCCACGCCACCGGCCACGTTGCTCTACGACGATTGGTACCCAGCCCTGCGCAGCGAGCGCCTGCGCGGCAGGCAGACGGCCACCACGCTGCTGCTCGGCATTCCGCTGTTGCTGGGCCGCACGGCTGAAGGCGCACTCTTCGCACTGCGCGACAGTTGCCCGCACCGTGGCATTCCACTCTCTTGCGGCGGATTTGATGGCGAGTCGGTCACCTGCAAATATCATGGCTGGCGTTTTGCTCCGGTCAACGGACAGTGCCAGCAGATTCCCTCGCTCACGCAGCACGACACGCTCGATTGCAGTCGCATCTTCGCCACGGCCTATCCCTGCCGCGAACAGGATGGCTACGCCTGGGTCTACCTGCCTGCGCCCGGCGCGGGGCGCAAGAGCGATGCCGCCAAGCTGCCCATGCCGCCGGAGCTGCCCAAGTTCAGCGAGCGCTATCGCACGGCCCACCTGACTGCAGACCTGCCTTGCAATGTCGATCACGGCATCATCGGCCTGATGGATCCGGCGCATGGGCCGTTTGTGCATCAATCCTGGTGGTGGCGCACGCAGCAGAGCATCCACGAAAAAGAAAAGCGTTTTGAGCCGATTCCACAAGGCTTCCGCATGACGGCGCATGCGCCCTCTGGCAACAGTGCTCCGTACAAACTGCTGGGAGTTTATGGCGAGCCAATTACGACAACGATCGATTTTGTGCTGCCCAACCGGCGCTATGAGACGATCCGCTGCGGCGACAAGTGGTTCAGCAGCCTGACGACGGTGACGCCGGTAACGGCCACGCGCAGCCGCATTGACGTGGTGGCTGCGTGGAATATCTTTTACAAGGTTCCACTGGTTCCGGCGATTGCAAAATTCTTTGGCGCGCGCTTTGTGGAGCAGGATCGCATCACCATGGTGCAGCAGGCCGAAGGCCTGCGCTACAACCCGGCGCTGATGTTGATTGATGATGCGGATCGCCCGGCCAAGTGGTACTTCGCTCTGAAGCAGGCGCGCATCCAGGCCGCGCACGGAGAAAAATTTGTGCACCCGCTCTCCGGCCCGGTCACGCTGCGCTGGCGAAGCTGAGAGCAGCTACTCTTCTGCGGTGAGTGCGTCCACTTGCAGGTCCAAGCGGCGGCCCAACTCCAAAAATGGCTCCAGCCAGGCAGGGTCTTGCAGTGCTCGCACATGTTCTGGCGGCGTGGAGCTGTGCAGCAGCGTGTTCCAGATGTTTTGCGCCTGCCATAGATTCACTTCAAAGGGAAGCGCGTGCAGTGCGGCCGTCCGTTCCAGTGCGGCGGTCAGCGCGGTCAGGTCGCCGGGATTTTGTTGCACCCGTAGCAGGGAGCGCTTCCAGCTTTGGCTGGCCAGGTAGCCCAGCTCCGGCCCGTGCAGTGGAACTTCATCCGCCTTGGCTTGTTCGAGCAGCTCGCGCAGGCGCACTTCATCGAGCGGCTCGCCTTGCAAGGTCTGTCGCAAATCTTCATTCAGCACAAACTCCGCGGCCAGCATCAAGGCTTGCGGACGCGGCATTCC
>JAJZMO010000290.1 GCA_021798235.1 Acidobacteriota bacterium
CCGCCGCCCGATGATTCTGCCCGTGATTTTGGAAATCTAAGCCGGACAATCAGGCAGAGCTATCTGCGGTTCATCCGTCTGCGTGCAAAGCCCCAGCGCACACTACACTATTTTCCAGCGCTGGAAAACTGATGGCGCACATCCGCTCCGTGCACCCAGAAGATGACATCTTCTGCGATGTTGGTGGCGTGGTCGGCGATGCGCTCCAGATTGCGCGAGATGATGATGGTATTCAGCGCCTGCTCACTCCACTCGGGATGCACCTGCATCACCTCGACCAGCCGCTGGTGCGTCTCACGGTTCAGCCGGTCCACATTGTCATCCATCGTCAACACAGAGCGTGCCATGCCCGCGTCGCCATCGAGCAGGGACTGAATAGCCACGCGGATCATCCATCCCGTCAGCTCGCCCATCTGGCGCAAATCCACCGGCAAATCCACCGCAGGATGCCGCAACAACTCCTGCGCGCGTCCGGCGATATTTACGGCTTGGTCGCCGATGCGCTCCAAATCCCCGTTGATCTTAATCACCGCCAGCAGAAAGCGCAGGTCGATCGCCATCGGCTGTTCCATGGCCAGCAGATCGTAGGCCATCTCATCCACGGAGCGCTCCGCCGCGTTGATGGCCGTCTCATGGTCATGCACGTGGTCGGCCATCACCGGGTCGCGCTTCAGATACGCATCCAAAGAGCAGTCCAGCGATTGTTGCGCCAGCGCGGCCATGGCCAGCAGCTTGTCTTTCAGCTCCGCCAGTTGCTGTTGAAAGTGAATGCGCGGCACGGATTCTCCCTCCATCGTTGGATGCCCAGGAACTGCGAGTATCCTTTATTGTGCCTCAGACCGGCTCCTTCTGTATTCACGATTTTGTAAATATCGCGTCATATTCCTTTCTTGATCCTCTGGATAGCCTGCTGCACCTCTTGAAAAATCTTCGAATGCCCCCGCAACATCCGCCACCGTTCTGTGTTTGCCCCAATAGCCGCTCGCCGGGCCAGCCGAATTTCTCCCGGCGTAAAATGCGAATGTCCTCCCAGAAAGGCGCTGCGCCATGAACGCTCGTCGCTCCATCCGAAAGCTGTTGCTTACGCTTCCCCTTTTGCTTCTCTTGCTTGGCGTCCTCTGCGCGCCGCCAGCCGCACACGCCGGAGTTTTCGTCTCCGTGGCCATTGCTCCGCCGCCGCTGCCGGTCTACGCACAACCGCTCTGCCCCGGCCCAGGATTTTTATGGACGCCCGGCTACTGGGGCTACGGCCCGGTGGGCTATTACTGGGTTCCCGGCGTCTGGGTGCATCCACCAATGATCGGCCTGCTGTGGACGCCCGGCTATTGGGGCTGGGGTGGTGGCATGTACGCCTGGCACGCGGGTTACTGGGGGCCGCATGTGGGCTTCTATGGTGGCATCAACTATGGATTCGGCTATACCGGCGTCGGCTTTTACGGCGGCTACTGGGCTGGCGGGCACTTCCTGTATAACCGCGCCGTGATGAACGTGAACACCACGATCATCCACAACACGTACAACCAGACCATCGTCAACCGCACCACCATCAACCGTGTCAGCTACAACGGTGGTGAAGGCGGCATCCGCGCCATGCCCACTGCGCAGGAGCAGAGCTACGCACGCGAGCAGCACTTCCAGCCCACGGCCAACCAGTTTGCACATGAACAGTCCGCTGCTGCCGATCGTTCGCAGTGGGCCTCCGTCAACCATGGCCAGCCCGCATCTCCGGCCATGCGCACCATCAATGACCGTCGCTACAACCAGCAGCAGCGCATCGCCCAAGGCATCCGCAGCGGGCGAATGACGCCGGGCGAGGCCGCACGTGCGGAAAATCGCCAGCAGAGCATCAACCGCCAAATCTACGCCGACCGCCAGGCCAATGGCGGCAGGCTCACACCGCAACAACGGCGCAACATTTACCGGCGCCAGAACAATGCCAGCCGGCAAATCTACCGCGAAAAGCACAACCAGTACCGCAGCCCCCGCTAGAGCCTTTTCAAGCAGGGTCTGAGCCAAACCTGTGGTGCCCCATCCTAGCCGCGCTTTTTACGGCTAGGGTGGGAGAGTCCATCTCTTCCCTAAAACGTTCATATGGGTGCCCCATGTCTCGCTCTTGAGACATGGGGTCACGACAGCACCGGGTGCCCCATCCTTCGCCTCGGATGCGAAGGGTGGGGAGGTCGATCTCCTCGTCAAAAACATTCCTGCTCTCAACGAAAAGTTTCGAATCAAAAACGTCGGCTGTTTTACCCGGCACGATCCTAGCCTGTGCCAGATTTTTTTTGCTCGAACGCGCAAGCCTCTACGCTGATACAGAGGCTGCT
This sequence comes from Acidobacteriota bacterium, assembly GCA_021798235.1. The sequence continues at coordinate 2,325 of JAJZMO010000290.1, forward strand.
GCCGTGCGCGGCTGATACGGGCAGAAGGGATCGCTGGCCAACGCGTTGCCGGTGTGCGCATAGGCGCGCGCCCGCGACCCACCGCACAAGGCACGATATTCGCAGCGCCCGCACTTGCCTAGAAATTTCTCCGGCGCGTGCAGCGCGCGAAAGACCGGGGAGTTGCGATAGATGTCCACCAGATGCCCGCTGCGCACATCACCCGCCTTCAGCGGCAAAAATCCTGCCGGATACACCTCGCCCTGGTTGGAGACAAACATGATGCCATGCCCATCGCGAATCCCGAAGCCGCGGTACATCGGCGTGCGCTCAATGCTCTCCGCGCTCATGCCTTCGGCGCGCATCCGGTTCAGCGCCACGCGCCGATACGACGGAGCTTCGGTCGTTTTGATCGCAAACGGTGCCGTGCGCGTCCAATCGTAGATCGTGTTCATCCACTGCTCGCCCAGCTCAGGCGAAATAGGGTTCAGCATCCGTCCGCGTCCCACGCCGATCAGGAAAAACAAGCTCCAGCGCATCACCGGCATGGTGTGCAACAAGGCGTAAATCGCGGGCAAGTCGTCCACCGTCTCGGCAGAAACCAAGGTGTTCACCTGCACGGGCAGGCCCAGCTCCCCGGCATCGCGCAAGGCGCGCATCGTCCAGTCATAACAACCCG
>JAJZMO010000225.1 GCA_021798235.1 Acidobacteriota bacterium
CTAAGCGACTATGACCGCGTGCGCATCGTGGCCGCGGGCAAGGCCGCTGCGCCAATGCTGCATGAGTTACTGCAACGGCTTCCGGTAAGCGACATCGGGGATTGGGCGGGAATTCTTGCAACTCCCCATGCACCGGAGACGCTACCCCGAAACATTGCGTACTTTCCCAGCGGCCATCCCGTGCCCAATGCCGCCTCGCTGCAAGCGGGCTGTGCGGCGCGCTCCATGCTGGAAGCACTGCCCCGCGCAGCGGAAAGCGCACGACGCACGCTCTGTATTTTTTGTATCAGCGGCGGAGCATCAGCCATGCTCGAAGAGCCGCTGGACCCGGCCATGACGTTGGAAGATGTGCAGAACTTCCACCGCGCTCTGGTTCACTCTGGCGCGTCGATTGTGGAAATGAATTGCGTACGCAAACATTTTTCCTCCGTAAAGGGCGGACGGCTGGCCATGGCAGCTCCACGCGGCGCGACGCTGGTAACGCTATTAGTCTCCGATGTGCCCACGCACGCACTGGCCGAGCTAGGTTCCGGCCCGGTATTGCCGGATCCAACCACGCTGGCGCAATGCCGCGCAGTCATCGATCATTTCGCGCTCGCAGAAGCGTTCCCGACACGCGTACGCAATTTTTTTGAGCAAAATCATTTGCCAGAGACACCCAAGCCTGGTTCTTTTCCCATTCATGTTTGCACGCTGCTGGATGTAAAGGATTTGCTGACGGCAGCGCGCGCGCGCGCGGAGGCGCTGGGATTTTTAACCAAAATTGACACGAGTTGTGATGACTGGGAGTACATGGCCGCAGCGCGACATTTACTGGAGCGGTTGCACAACTTGCGCCTGCCCGCACAAGATGCGGACCGGGCAAGTGCTGCACGACCAGCAGGCGCGCCGCGTTTCGTCTGCCTGCTCTCCGGCGGAGAACTCAGCGTTCCCGTACCGGAGCGCTGCGGCGTGGGTGGACGCAATCAACAGTGGGCGCTGTATGTTGCAACAGAAATGAAGCCGGAAGATGCGCCCCTGGTTGTGCTTTCTGCAGGCACAGATGGCATGGATGGCAACAGTCCCGCAGCAGGCGCGCTGACGGATTCCGTAACCATGCAGCGCGCAGCCCATCTGGGGTTGGATGTGGAGCTTGCACTCCAGCGCTTCGATGCGCACCCGCTTTGCGATGCGCTGGGCATTGCAATTTGCACCGGGCCGACGGGCAACAATCTACGGGACCTGCGCGTGCTGCTGGCAAAAACAGAACCGGCGGCCCCTGTGAAGGAACCGCCGGGGAAGCAACGATTTTTACATTTGAAAAAAACCGGAAGGCCGAAACGGTAGCGCCTTATACGCGCTCGGCACCAGCGTTGGTAGCGCAAGCCTTCTCTGCTTCGGAGGCAATGGTAAGCAGATCTTGGAAAACACCGATGGCTTGATCAATATGCTGCGGCTCCAAAATGTAGGGCGGCAGAAAGCGAAAGATGTTGCCCTGGGTGACGTTGAGCAACAAACCCTGTTGCAAGGCAGCCTCTGCCAACGGACGGCCCGGCTGCGAAATCTCCAAGCCGAGCAGCAGGCCACGCCCGCGCACAGCTTTGGCCACAGGAAAATCCTTCACCAGTTTTAGCAGTTGCTGCTGCATGTACTGGCTGGTCTGGTGGATGCGATGCAGCATGCCTTCACTCTCCATGAAGGAGAGAAATTCCAAGCCGAGACGTGAGGCCAAGGGGCTGCCACCAAGCGTGCTTCCATGTTGCGCGAGTTGAAAGACGCCGAAGAGTTCTTCTGTCACCAGAAATGCGCTCAGCGGCAGACCGCCGCCAAGCGGCTTGCCGACGATTAAAACATCAGGGCGCACGCCAGAGCGCTCGTAGGCGAACCAGTCTCCAGTGCGGCCCAAGCCAGACTGAATCTCGTCATAGATGAGCAGTGCGTGGTGTTCATCGGCCAAGCGGCGCGCTTCGGCCAGATATTCCGTCGTGCACTCCCAAACACCGCCCTCGCCTTGCAGCGGCTCGATCAAGATTCCGCACACGTCGTTGTCCATGGCGGCGCGCAGGCCGGCGATGTCGTTGCGATCGACAAAGCGGATGTCGGGCAGCCCCGGAGCAAAGCCTTGGCGATAGCGCTCTTGTCCAGTAACGGAGAGCGCACCATACGTGCGTCCGTGGTAGCTGCCGCGCAAGGAGACAAAGGCGCACTTGCGACCCACGCTTCCATCCCACGCAGCCAAACGCGCCAGCTTCATGGCACCCTCGACGGCCTCAGTGCCGCCGGTGGAAAAGAAGACTCCAGCCATGCCGGTCAGCTCGCAGAGCCGTTCGGCCAGCGCAGTTGGGTAACGATTGTCGTAGTGATTGGAAAGATGCACCAACTTGGCCGCCTGATCGCGGAAGATGGGCACCAAACGCGGATGCGCATGGCCCATGGCATTGACGCCCAAGCCGGAGACGAGATCCAAGTGCGCGCGGCCCTTGTCGTCGTACAAAAATACGCCCGCGCCGCTTTCAAACGTCACCGGATAGCGTGGATAAATCGGAAGCAAGCGCTGCGGAGGGCGCACAGTCTTCGAATCCGCAGAGTCCTTCTGCGGAGTGCCATTCTTTGTCACAATCTCTCCGGGAGCCAATCCGCTCCATAGACAAGAACCACCGCGGCCACAAGATGCTGAGCCAAGAGCGCGTCCTTATTCAGGAACATTTTGTTTACTTCCAGCCAACATCCCGCAGCACCATCGCAGGCATACACGCTAGTGCTGGCAGCGGAGGTCTCCACTTGTTGTCTATTATATTTCATTAGAATGGGCGACAATGGAACGGGACCTCCCCCAGGGTTCGCCGTTGTTTCTCCACCGAAGCAAATCCCCGCGGCAGAGGCGCTGAGCGCACCCGAAATAGGGCGCACTTGTTTGTGACTGCGAGGGCATGGAATCCATGCTGAGAAACTTTCAAGTTCGCTTTACCGCCGTACTGCTGGCGTTCCTAACGCTGGCCTCCGTGGTATTGGCCGTGATGAATTACGTGCGGGAGAGCAATCTACAAATCCCCACCGACGGCATTTTGTGGACCAGTGCGCAAGGCGGTTTGGTGGTGCAGCAGGTATTGCCGGGCGGTCCCGGCGAGCGCGCGGGCATTGAACCGGCCGACCTGCTGATCTCCGTCGATGATCTTGCCATTCCCAATGAAGCCACGTTGCAGCAGCAGTTGATGCGCTCCGGCACCTACACCAGCGTGACGTACACGATCGCGCGATCCGGCATTCAGATGGATGTGCCCGTCATTCTGGTGCCGAAGGATCGCAGCATCAACCCAGGACTGCGACTGATCGCACTGGTCTATCTACTCATTGGTCTGTACGTTCTTTTTCGTCGATGGACGGCTCCACGCGCCACGCATTTTTACATCTTCTGTCTTACATCTTTTATTCTGTACACCTTCATCGGCGTGGGCAGGCTCAGCGTCTTCGACTGGATTATCAGTTGGGGGAATGTGCTGGCCGCCGCGTTGCAGCCCGCACTGCTACTGCATTTTTCCTTGACCTTTCCAGAGGAAAAAGCCGCGCAACGCAAGCAGCGCTGGATGGTGGGTCTGGCCTATTTTCCCAGCATACTGTTGATCGCCTTGAATCTGGCCGCCATCTGGCTCTGGCCCGCGAGTGAGGCTTTTTACCACAGCATGAATCAAGCCTGGCTGATTTATCTGGCCTGCTTTTATGTGCTGGCTTCGGTGGTCTTCTTCCTCAACTATCGTCGCGCCAACAATCCGCTGATGCGCCAGCAACTCAAGTGGCTGACGCGTGGCACGCTCATCGCCGTGGTTCCCTTCACGCTGTTCTACGTGGTTCCCTACTTGGCCGGAGCCTCGACGGACAATGCCATCAACCATACCGCAGTTCTCTGCCTGGTGCTGTTGCCGCTGACCTTCAGCTATGCCATCGTGCGTTACCGGCTGATGGATGTGGACCTAATCTTCAAGCGCGGTGTCACCTACACGCTGGCAACGGCGGCGCTGGTGGGTCTATACTTCGGCGCGGTAGCCATTGGCAGTGAAGTTGTGCATACGCGCCTGCCCGCAGCCGGTGGCTGGGGATTGGCTGCGGCCATTACCATCTTCGCGCTACTTTTTGACCCGATGAAGCGCGCGATCCAAGACCGCGTGGACCGCGTCTTTGACCGCAAACGCTACGACTATCGGGAGACACTAATCGAGTTTGCCCGCGATCTGAACTCGCAGACCAATTTGCAGACCCTGCTGGATGCAATTCTTGACCGTCTGCCACGCACACTGCTGGTTGCGCGCATTGCCGTATTTCTTGCGGCAGAGAATAGCCCAACGGATTTTTCCCTGGCCGCCGCGCAGGGCATTCCTCCATCACTCCGTTCGCAAACTGCCACGCTGGATCTCAGCTTTCTGCAATTCGATCCGGGAAGCGAAGCCACACACATTTTTTTTGAGAATCCACAAAACGCTCCCCACCTGACGCCCACGCAACAGCGCACCGTGCGCCAGCTGGATCTGAATTACTACCTGCCTTGCTTGGTGCAGCGCAGACCTCTAGCCGTGCTCGGCCTGGGTCGCACTACCGGCGGAGATTTTTTATCGAGTGAAGATGTGGAGTTGCTGGAGACATTGGCCAGCTACATTGGCATCGCAATCCAGAACGCGCAGCTCTACGCCAGTCTGGAACAAAAGATTTCCGAATATGAACAATTGAAAGACTTCAACGAAAACATCGTTGAGTCCATCAATATCGGCATTCTCGCCGTGGATTTGGAGGATCGCATCGACGGCTGGAATGCGCAGATGGAGTCCATGTACGCCGTGCCACGGGCTGAGGCCCTGCGCCAGCCGCTGTCCTCCTTATTCCCACCCGACTTCATCGCCGAGTATGCGCGCGTGAAAAACGATCCCGGCGTACACACGCTGTATAAGTTTCGTCTAGTCACACGCTCTGGCGATGTGCGCACGGCCAACATCACGCTGGCACCTTTGTTAGACAAGGATCAGGCAGCCGTAGGCCGCATTATTTTGATGGACGACATCACCGAGCGCGTGCAGTTGGAGGCGCAACTGATGCAGGCCGACAAACTTTCTTCCATCGGCTTGCTGGCCGCAGGCGTTGCGCATGAGGTAAATACGCCGCTGGCCGTCATCTCTTCCTACACGCAGATGCTTTCCAAGCAGGTGCGAGACGATGAACGGCTGAGCCAGATGCTGCATAAGATCACGCAGCAAACCTTCCGCGCATCGGAGATCGTCAACGGATTGCTGAATTTTTCCCGCACCAGTGGCACAGAGTTTGCTCCACTCAACATGAACACCGTCCTGCAGGAAACGCTCACGCTGCTGGAGCACCAGTTCCGCACTGCTGGCATCCGCATCCAACTGGACCTGGATGCAAGCTTGCCGGAGATTCTTGGGCACACTGGAAAATTGCAGCAGGTTTTTTTGAATTTATTCTTGAATGCAAAGGATGCCATGACCAACGGTGGCGTGCTGCATATTTCCACAGAGGCGAATGGACACGTCTCCGTGGTCATCTCCGACAGTGGCTCCGGCATCGCTCAGGAAAATCTGCGCCGGATTTACGATCCATTTTTCACCACCAAGTCTGCTGTGCGCGAAGGCCAGCGCCGCGGCACAGGACTCGGACTGGCCGTCAGCTATGGCATCATTCAAGAACACGCCGGCAAGATTCACGTGGAAAGTGAGTTGGGACACGGCACCACATTTCACTTGGAGTTCCCAGTGCTAAGGAAGGCCGTGCATGCCTGAAATCGCCCCACCGCAAGAAAAAATCCACGAGCAGGGTGCATCGCAAACGCGTCCGCACATCCTCATCATTGACGATGAGGCGATGATCCGCGAGTCGCTTGAGATGCTGCTCGATTTGGAAGGCTTTGATGTTGCAACTGCGGATGACGGTGAGCAGGGCCTGCGCAAGCTCGACGATGGCATTTACGATTTGGTGCTGCTCGACCTGGCACTGCCGGGGCAGAGCGGGCTGGAAATCCTGCGCTCGATCCGCGAACGTCAGGCGCAACTGCCTGTCATCATGATCACCGCCTACGGCACAGTCCAAAATGTGGTCGAGGCCATTCGCTCTGGCGCGAACAACTTTACGCAGAAGCCGTGGGACAACGAAAAGCTGCTGGTGGATATTCGCGGAGCCATTGCGCGATACCACACGGAGCAAGAAAATCTGCACCTAAAGCGCGCGCTCAAGCAGCGCTACAACTTTGCCAATATCATCGGCAAAAGTGAAACCATGCTTGCCGTTTTTGATCTGGTAGGCCAAGCCGCGCCCAGCCGCTCCACGGTGATGATTCAAGGCGAGAGTGGCACTGGCAAAGAGCTGATCGCCAAGGCCGTGCACGCACACTCGCCGCGGCGCGACAAACCGTTTGTGCCTGTCAACACTGGCGCAATTCCAACCGACCTGCTCGAATCCACGCTCTTCGGCCACGTGAAGGGTGCCTTCACTTCGGCCATCGCAACCAAAAAAGGACTCTTCGAAGCGGCCAACGGCGGCACGCTTTTTCTGGACGAGATTGGCACGATGAGCCTGGATATGCAGGCCAAGCTGCTGCGCGTGTTGCAAGACCGGCGCTTTATGCAGGTCGGTGGCACGCAAGAGATTCAGGTGGATGTGCGCATCATCGCCGCAACCAATGTGGATTTGCGCCAGGCTGTGCGCGAAGGCCGTTTCCGCGATGATCTTTATTATCGACTCAACGTCATCACCGTCGATCTACCTGCGCTGCGAAGCCGCCGCGAAGACATCCCCCTTCTGGCCGCCCATTTTCTCAAGCGCTTCAGCGAGGAAAACGGGCTGCCTCTGCGCACCCTGCACGCAGATACATTGCGCACACTGGTCGATTACGACTGGCCAGGCAATGTGCGGGAGCTGGAGAATGTAATCGAGCGCTGCGTAGTGCTTTCCACCGGGCCAGTGATTGGAACGGACCTGCTGCCCAGCCACGTAAATGGAACGGGCTACACCACCAGCATTTTGGAGCACAACCCCAACTCCTCACTTTTTGAAATTCTTGAGGAGGTCGAGCGACGCATTATTACCGACCGGCTGGAGCGCTGCAACTGGAACCAGACCGAAGCCGCCGAGCATTTTCGCATTCCGCTCTCCACACTCAACCAGAAGATTAAGCGGCTCAACGTGGAAATTCGCAAACGCAGCAAGGAATAATGCGGCAGAATCCCTCCGCGAATGCCATAATGCGAATATGGAATTGGAGCCGGTGGAGTTTCTGAAAGAAAAAATTCTTCGCGTACAGGAGTATGCGCTGCTCTCTGCTGCGGGCATTGGCAATCTTTTTCGCCGCCCGCTTTACGTGGCAGACATCTTCGCGCAGGCTGACCTGATCGGCGTTGGCTCGCTGCCCATTGTCATTCTCACAGGTTTCTTCACCGGCGCAGTGCTGGCTTTGCAGTCGGCATATACGCTTTCGCAATTTGGCGCAAAAAGCATTACTGGAGAATTGGTCAGTCTTTCGATGATCCGCGAACTCGGCCCGGTGCTCACGGGTCTGATGGTCTCCGGACGCAACGCATCGGGCATGGCCAGCGAGCTGGGATCCATGCAAGTGACAGAGCAAATTGACGCCATGCGCGCACTCGGCACCGATCCAATCAAAAAACTGGTGACGCCACGCATCGTAGCCACGGTTGTCATGCTTTTCTTTCTGACGATTGTTGCAGACGCTGTGGGCATGGTGGGCGGCGGCGTTGTCAGCACTGCCATGCTGGGCATCGGTTCCTCGCAATATTTCCATGCCAGCATTGACATTTTGCGTTATCCAGATGTGCTGCAAGGCATGGTGAAACCGATATTTTCTGGCCTCATTATCGCAACGATTGGCTGCTTCTATGGCATGACCACCAAGGGCGGCACGCAGGGTGTGGGTCGTTCCACCACACAGGCTGTCGTGGCTTCGTCCGTGCTCATCATTGCCACGGACTTTATTGTCAGCCGTTTTATGATCGCAGCGTTTGGCCGCTGAGCCACCACCATGACTCCATTGAACGCACCCTCCGCAGCCGCACCGCAAAACACTGCACCCGATGCAGATCCCATACTGGCGTTCCAGCATGTTTCTCTTGGCTTCGACGGCAAATTAATTTTGAACAATATCAACTTCACCATGCAGCACGGGGAAACACGCATTCTGCTTGGCCCAGCCGGCTGCGGTAAAAGCCTGCTACTCAAACTGGCCAATGGGCTACTCTCTCCCGATTCCGGCACTGTGCGCCTTTTTGGCAAGGATCTCGGGAGTCTATTGCGCGACGATCTGTATAGCTTGCGTGCAAACATCGGCATGGTTTTTCAAGAGGGAGCGCTCTTTGATTCGCTCTCTGTGCGGGAGAACGTTGCCTATCGATTGCGTGAAGAAAACCGCGACGAGGAATACATCGAAGCCAAGGTGCGTGAGGTGCTCCAATTTGTAGAACTGGAGCACGCGATTGATTTGCTGCCCTCACAAATCTCCGGCGGAATGCGCCGTCGCGTGGCCATCGCGCGTGCCATTATCACGCAACCGGCGTTGCTGCTCTATGACTCGCCCACTGGAGGGCTGGATCCCATCACATCCGCAACCATCATCGAGCTTATTATTAAGGAACGAGACATATTCGGAGGCACGTCGCTGCTGGTCACGCATCGCCTGCAGGATGCCTTCTCACTGGCCACGCACACCTTCAATGCAACAACGCAGCAGATGGAACGCATTCCGAATCGCGGCCTTGCACCCAACACAAAATTTCTCGTTCTCAACAACACGCAAATGGTCTTCGACGGCGGTCTGGAAGATTTGCTTCGCTCCAGCGATCCTTTTTTGCGCGCCTTCCTCGCATAAGCGAAAATGCGGTAGCCTGAGGTGTCTGTAACTTTCCGGGAGAGACCGCTTATGGGCTTTCGATTTCAAGGCGTGGATGGCATCGGCTTCGATGCACTCCTCAACGAGGAGGAACGGCTTGTGCGCGCCAGCACGCGCCAGTTCATTGAAGATAACCTCATCCCCATCATCGAAGTCTGCAACCGCGACGGACGATTTCCCAAAGAGCTGGTGCGCCCCATGGGCACTCTTGGCTATTACGGAGCCAATATCCACGGGTACGGCTGTGCAGGCATGTCGAACGTGGAATATGGACTCGTGATGCAGGAGCTGGAGCGCGGCGACTCCGGCCTACGCAGCTTTGTCAGCGTGCAGTCCGCACTGGTCATGTATCCCATCCACACCTTTGGCAGCGATGAACAAAAAAAGGAATGGCTGCCGCAATTGGCTACAGGAGAAAAAATCGGCTGCTTTGGCTTGACCGAGCCAGACTTCGGCTCCAACCCCAGCGGCATGCGCATGCGCGCGCGAAAAACTGGTGGTGATTACATTTTGAATGGAGAAAAAATGTGGATCACCTCTGGCACGCTGGCCGATTTGGCCATCATCTGGGCGCGTGTGGACGAGGAAGACCATCGTGTCCGTGGCTTTCTGGTGGACACGAAATCGGTCGGATTTCGCGCCTACGATGTACACGGCAAGTGGTCGCTACGCGCTTCGGTCACCTCTGGCCTATCCTTGCAGGATGTGCGTGTGCCTGCATCGGCGTTGCTGCCAGGTACGGATGGGCTTAAGTCCGCGCTGCAATGTCTGAATCAAGCGCGATACGGCATTAGCTGGGGCGCTCTGGGTGCCGCCATGGCCTGTTATGACACTGCGCTGCAATATGCGCTGCTACGCAAACAATTTCGGGAACAACCCATCGCCAGCCATCAGCTTGTGCAGGAAAAGCTCGTCTGGATGCACACGGAAATCAGCAAGGGCCAGCTTCTGGCGCTCCACGTTGGTCGCAGCAAAGACGCAGGCACAGCGGAGCATCAGCACATCTCCATGGCCAAACGCAACAATGTCTGGATGGCGTTGGAGTGCGCACGCATGGCCCGTGACATCCTGGGCGGCAACGGCATCACGGATGATTATCCCGTGATGCGCCACTTGATGAATCTGGAGTCCGTGAAGACCTACGAAGGTACGCACGACATTCACACGCTGATCCAGGGGCAAAGCATTACCGGCATCAGCGCGTTTTGATACGCAAGCTCTTACGACTTGCGCACCTGAATGTGCAGTTCCTTCATTTGCGCTTCGCTGACTGGGGTGGGCGCGTCCACCATTAAATCGACAGCCTTGGCCGTCTTGGGGAAGGCAATCACCTCGCGCAGACTGGGCGCGTTGGCGAGAATCATCACAATGCGATCCAGCCCGAGCGCAATGCCGCCGTGCGGGGGCGTCCCATATTCCAGCGCTTCCAAGAAGAATCCAAAGCGCTCCTTGGCCTCCTCCTCGGACATGCCGAGAGAGGCAAAGATCTTCGACTGCACATCCTTGCGATGGATACGGATGGAGCCAGAGCCGAGCTCCAAACCGTTCATCGCCAGGTCGTAATAACGCGCGCGCACGCTGGCGGGGTCGGAAACCAAACGATCCATATCCTCCTCATGCGGGGAGGTAAAGGGATGGTGCGAGGGCACCCAGCGCTTGCTCTCTGCGTCAAACTCAAACATGGGAAAGTCTGTAACCCAGATGGGAAAGAATGCCTCGCCCCCGGGTACGGTTCCGGGATGCTGCACGGCCTGTTCTGTGCGCGCAAAAGCACCGTGCTTGGCTGCATATTTTTTAGCCAACTCCACGCGGAAGCCGCCCGCAGCGGAGTAAATGGCGATTTCGCGCTCCGAGAGACGGCCCGCGATTTTTGTATCGCTGGCATGAATGTGCGTGACTGCATCGCCTGCGACAATGATCAGCAAATCCTCCGCGCCTGCTTCGGTAAGCGTGCGCACTTGGGCTGCCGCAGCGGGAAAGCCTTTTTCAAGCCGCTTCAGATCGTCGATAAATTTTGCACCTTTGCGCAGATCAAAAAGCGGGCGATTCTCCTCACGCTCCTTGCGGGAAAGCTCGCCTACGTTGGGGATGCGGAAAGCCACCACCGGAAGCGCAGGATCAATGGCCAAGGCGGCAAGATCGTCATCGGTAAACGCAGCGCGCACATCCACAAATGCTGGCAGCCGCAGATCGGGCTTGTCACTTCCAAAGCGACGAATGGCCTCGTCGTACGTGATTAGTGGAAACGGTGTGGGCAACGTGATGCCCGCAGCGGCAAAGGCTGCGGACAGGAATCCCTCAACCACGCGGAAGACGGTTTCCTGCTGTGGGAAGGTCATCTCCAAATCAATTTGCGTAAACTCTGGCTGGCGATCGGCGCGCAGATCTTCATCGCGGAAGCAGCGGACGATTTGGAAGTAGCGATCAAAACCGGAAACCATCAAAATCTGTTTAAAGAGTTGTGGCGACTGCGGCAGCGCGTAGAAATTGCCGGCGTACATGCGACTGGGAACCAGATAGTCACGCGCGCCCTCCGGCGTGGAGCGCGTCATGAAGGGAGTTTCCACCTCATAAAAACCCTCCGCAGACAGATGTTGACGCACGGCGAGCGCAATCTTGTGGCGCAACTCAAAGTTGCGCTGCATCTCTGGACGACGCAAATCAATGTAGCGATACTTCAAACGAAGCTCTTCATTGCCAATGGCCTCTTCCGCTGGGGAAAACGGCGGCGTTTTGGCATCGTTGAACACCAGCATCTGGATGGCTTCAATCTCAATCGCGCCCGTAGGCATGTTGGGGTTGACCACAGATGCATCGCGCAGCCGCACCTTGCCGGTGACGGCAACAACGTACTCTGGACGCACCTGCTCGGCCTTGGCGTGCGCATCGGGACACAACTCTTTGTCGAGCACCACCTGCACCAGCCCCGAGCGGTCGCGCAGATCGAGAAAGATGAGATTGCCATGGTCGCGTCTGCGATTGACCCAGCCCATCAACACCACCGTTGCACCGGCATCGGTAGCGCGGAGTACACCGCAGCGGTGCGTCCGCTGCAAACTTCCCATTGAATCCAGCACGAGTTCCATTTGTTCTTCCGTTTCGTTCAAAAAAATAATTTCGATTTGCTGCAGCAACTATGATTTATTTCGCAACCATGCGGCTAACTCCGCGCGAAGAACCTTCATCTGCTCCCCGCTGGCAAAGTGCTTTACCGTCATCATGCCGGTACGAGCTTCGTCTTCACCAAACAGTACAACCGTGCGCGCCAAGCGATCCGCCGCCTCAAAGGACTTCTTAATGCGAAAGCTTCCATCGCCCAGTTCGACGCGCAATCCAGCTCGCCGCAACTCGCGCGCCAGCAGCAGCGCCTGCGCTTGTTGCGCCTCGCCTAGCGGGGCGATGTAAACATCCAGCTTGTGTGCAGTACCTACGCTTCCCTGTTCGAGTTTGGCGGCAGCAATCGCCTGAAGGGTCAGCACCAGCCGGTCTGCACCGATGGCAAAACCAATGCCCGGAGCCTTCGGGCCGCCGATGGCTTCGCTCAAGCCGTCATAGCGTCCACCGCCCAATAAAGCATTCTGTGCGCCCAGGCCCATATGCACAAATTCAAAGGTCGTGCGCGTGTAGTAATCCAAGCCACGCACCAAGCGTGGATTCACCGTGTATGCAACATCACAAGCATCGAGCGCCGCACAGACCTGCGCGAAGTGCTGCTGGGAAGCGACGTCGAGAAACTCTGCAATCTTCGGCAGCGAATCAATCAACGGCTGATCCTCTGGCACCTTGCAATCAAGAACCCGTAAAGGATTGGTCTGCGCGCGCCGTTGGCAGTCCGCGCAAAGATTTGCAGCCACGCCCTGTAGCGCTTCGCGCAGAATCTGCACATAGCGCGCGCGATCCTGCGCCGAGCCGACGGAGTTGACATAGAGTTTCCAGTCTGCAACTCCCAACTCATGCAGCAGTGTGGCGAGCATCTCCAGCACTTCTGCGTCGCGCAGCGGCGATTCACTGCCAGCGCTGGTCGGGCCGATCACTTCCGCACCAATTTGGAAGAACTGGCGATAACGGCCTTTTTGCGGGCGCTCCCGGCGAAACTGTGGGCCGATGTAGTAGAGCTTGTGCAGCAGGCCATCTTCGCCCATACCGTGTTCAATATAGGCGCGCACCACGCCGGCCGTGTTCTCTGGCCGCAGCGTCAGCGATTGAGATTTTTCTGATTGCGCGCGGGCGCGATCCTCCCACGAGTACATTTCTTTGGAGACGATGTCTGTCTCCTCGCCAACGCTGCGGGCGAAGAGTTGCGTGTCTTCAAAGATCGGCGTGCGAATTTCGCCAAATCCATACCGCGCAAAGATGCTGCGCGCGGCGGATTCCACACGATTCCACAATTCTGTTTCTGGCGGCAGCAGATCGCGCGTGCCGCGCACGGCTTGTAGAGCTTTCATGGCCTCTCGTCCAAGGATGCCTGCATGGCTGGGTTCCCAAGGTGCATTCGTGGTCTACTTCTTACGATAAATGGTTGCGGCTCCGCGTGCAGCCGCAGCAGGAAATTTTCATGTTCTGGGAAAAGAAGCAATCAGTGACGGGGGGTGTAGAAACATGCCCCGTCTTCGAGATGTGTGTCGAAGAGATCCAACCCCTCTGGCATTTGCTCGGAGCATCCAAGCAGAAGGAATCCATCGTCGGCCAACTGCCTGTGCATGGTGCGCAACAGCCGTACACGATCTTCTGTGGAGATGTAGAGCATCACATTGCGCAGTAGAATGCCGTCGAAGACCGGCAACAACGGCATGGGTGCGCACAGATTCAGCCGTACAAAACTGCACAAAGAGCGTACCTCTGGCAACATCGTCCAGCCATGCCCCTGATGCATCGTATAGCGTTCCAAGAGTTCAGACGGAAGCCCACGCGCGACCTCCAAACTGCTGTAGTTTCCACTGCGCGCACGTTCCACCATGGCTTGTGAAAGGTCGGTGCCAAAGATGCGCACATCCCAGTCCGCCAATTCTGGAAAACACTTCATCAATAAAATGGCGAGACTGTAGGCTTCCTGCCCACTGGCGCAGGCCGCACTCCAAAACCGCAGGCGTCGCTGGGAACGGCGTGCCTGCACCAACTTCGGAATGATCTTGTGTTCCATGAGTGAGAATGGAGCGGTATCGCGAAAGAAGCTGGTCTCATTGATGGTCATGGCTTCGACCACCATGCGATGCAAATTGTTCTCTGGCCGCAGGCGCAGCAACGCAATGAGATCGCGGATACTGCGAACGCCTACCTGATTGGCCACGCCCTGCAATCTGGATTCCAAAAAATAATCGCGAGAGGGATCCATCACATTGGCTGAGTGTGCCTGCACCAGCTTGCGCAGATACTCTCGCTCTTCATCACTGCACTTCATGGAACCCTCACAACATCTTTGCCAAGTAGGGCTGCGGGAGAAGCGTACTGCTGTTGCAGGCTGCCTGCGCGGCGCACCAACTCCGCCGCAATCCAACCCAGAGGAAGAACCGCATTCGCCAATCCCGCCTGCACCACGGAACCCGGCATACCCCAAATCGTGCTCGTCGCTGCGTCCTGGGCCAGAACTGTTCCACCAGCGGCGCGCACACTGCGTGCGCCATCGGTTGCATCGGAACCCATTCCGGTCAGCACAACGGCAAGTGTTGCAGCTCCAAAAGTGTGTGCCGCAGAGTGAAACAGCGCATCCGCTGAAGGACGACAATAACGAATGGGCGCGTCCTGTTCCATGTGCATCACAAAACGAGGATGATCTTGCAAGGCAACGTCAGCCTCACGGGCCTGAATGCGCAAATGCCAATCTCCACGCGCGATCCACACATTGCCTTCGCGCAGGAACTCACCCTCCGCAGCCTCGCGTACCCGGAGTGAACAACTCTTTTGCAAACGATCTGCAAGCAGCGGAACAAAGAGCGGCGGAATATGCTGCGCGATCAAGATGGGAACGGGAAAGTCAGCGGGAAGGGCCGACAACACAGCCTCCAACGCCTGCGGCCCGCCAGTGGATGCACCGATAACCACCACACCCGGCGCAACGGGTCGCAAGGGCTGAGCTGCCTCCAGTACCATGCTGCGCACGGGATGGCTGGCTACAGAAAATTCCAGCGGCAGGCGCGTACACAGCGCACGAATGCGGCTTAGCAACAGCGTGCGAAATTCATCCTGCACAACACCGGGCGCGCCTTGAGCCATCGGCTTGGCGATATAGTCCGCTGCACCGCGAAAAAGTGCATCGAGTGTGACTGCAGCGCCGCGCTGGGTCAGCGTGCTGCACATCATCACCGGCAGATGTGGAGAGATTGCATGCAGGCGCGAGAGCACATCCAGGCCATTCATGCCCGGCATCATCACATCCAGAAGAACAAGGTCGGGGTGCAACTCCTGCACCAGCTTGATTCCGCTGGGGCCATCCCCTGCTTCGCCTGCCAAAATAATGTCGGCACAACCGGCGAGCATATTTCGGTACAGACTGCGCATAGTGATCGAGTCATCGATCACCACGACACGCACTGGATTTTTTTCATTCATCTCCACGGCTCAACCTGGTTCCGTTCCGGTTACACAGCAATCGAACCTTGTGGCGCATCACTCCCGACAGCAATGGCCGCGTGCATATGGGCCACGGTCCACGCCCGCAGCGCGACTGGCTCCAGCCGTTGCACATCCAGCAGCGGAAGCAATCCCGAATCCAGCTTGTACACGCCGCGCAAAAACGAATGCCTCTCGGCATTCATCATCATGGGCACGGATTCCAGCAGAGCCGGTTTCAACGCACGCACTTCTCCCATGCCTTCCACCTGCATGGCAAACAGACCGTGTACTCCAGCCATCACCATGGTGATGGCCTGGTCCTCCACTGGCGTGGATGCCGCCAAGCCCATCAGCAGTACACGTAGATTCACCACAGTCAGCACATCCCCACGGTAGTGCACCAAGCCGGAGATATATGCGGGGGACAATGGGCAATCCTGCACCTGCGCCGCTGCCATGACTTCCACCACATCGGTTAGGCGCACGGCAAAGAGTTCTCCGCCCAGATGCACCGTGCAAATCGAATCCAAAACCTCCGCAGCACTCTGCGAAGGGGAAAATCGCTGCATCATGACTGCACCTCCCTGCCTGCCTGCTCGGTGTTGGTGTTTTGCCATTGCAGCAGATTCAACGGCTGCCAAGCCTCTGGATGCTGCACAAATTCACGCCAATCTGCTGGGCAAATCACGCGAGCCAAGCCGTCGGGCAGACGCACCACGCTCTGCTCTGGCTCCTCGGGATGCTCGACATTCCGCACCGTGAATGGCTCCGTCTGCACCATGCCATGAACGGCGCTTACCAGAAGTCCCATACGCCCCACATCGCTGGTGCAGAGCAAAACATTCCATGTCGGCGCGGGAGCCTCCGCCGCCAGCTGCAAGACTTCGACCCCTTCGCCTCTGCCTGAGCGCACGCCATCGAGCAAGGGCAGCACCTCATCGCCATCCTGCATCACCAACACGCCGCCCATAGGCACAATCGATGTAGCCTGCACGGCCATCACATGCTCCACGTGTTCAATGGGAATCACAGCAGGAATGCCACGCAAGGCAACATGGAGATATTGCTGCTGTGCTGTTGTCTGCATATCGACGATGGATTCTTCCTGGATCTGCGCATCGACAACCCCGGCCAGCGAGGCCAGTCCAGCCACATCCAAAACCAATACCAGCCCACCATCGGCAAGCTGTGCAGCTCCAGAGAAAACGTCTGCTTCGGCAATGCGATCCAGCGGGCGAACGACGAGTTCCTCCACACCCTCCAGTGCATCCACCCGCAGGGCGAAACGCAGTCCTTCTGCCTTGAGTACGGCAAAATTTTCCCCTGCATTGTCTTTTGCCGCCGCATCCTTGTGCTTGGGCAGGCGCAGCAGCACCCGCAAATCTGTCAGCGCCAGCAAGCGATCGCGCAGGCGCAGCAACTGCAGCGCGCCCATGCACTCAATATCCTTTCCACAATCCACAGCACTGCGATGGAGCAATTCCTCAACAGATTTTTGCGCAACGGCAAAACGTTGATTGCCGCAGCGCACAATGAGCGCCGGAAGAATGGCCAGCGTCAATGGCAAGCGCAGACGGATGGTTGTGCCGACGCCTTCGCTGCTTGCCAGCCCAACGCTGCCGCCCAACCGCTCCACATTTTGCCGCACCACATCCAGCCCCACGCCACGCCCCGAGACATTCGTCACCTGTGCCGCCGTGGAGAAGCCCGGAAGAAAAACCAAATTGCGCGCCTCGGCATCGCTGAGTGCCGCTGCCTGCTCGGGGGTCAGCAGCCCTTTGTTCACCGCGCTCTGGCGCAACCGCTCTGGCACCATGCCGCCACCATCGTCGCTCACCTCAATCAGCACGTGATCCCCCGCTGAGGTAGCGCGCAAACGCAGCAATCCTTCCTGCGGTTTTCCGCGCGACGCACGCACTTCTGCTGTCTCAATGCCATGGTCGATGGCGTTGCGAATTGCGTGCAGCAACGGGTCGCGAATCATCTCCAACACGCTGCGATCTAAGAGTGTCTGCTGGCCTTCCATCTCCAGCCGCACGGACTTGCCACACTGCCGTGAGAGTTCCCGCACCAGCCGTGGGAAGCGCGCAAATACCTGCTCCACCGGCTGCATGCGCACACGCATCACCGCCTCGCGAATCTCTCCGGTTACGCGATGGAGCCGCTGCGCGAGCGTCTCCATGGTGCTGCCGTGCGCCGCAGCCACGATCTGATTGCGCGTCAATACCAACTCTCCGGCCAGATTCAGCAGTTGCTGTAAAACCTCCACATCCACGCGCACCGTGCTGTCGGTGACGTCATTCGCAGCAACAAGCACTTCTGTTGGTTCTTTAGAGACTGGGATGGGGGCGGCGGGTGCAGCCGATGGATTTGCAACTTCCATTGGCTGCGCAGCAAGAATGGGCGGCGCTGCAGGGTATGCGCCCACATCCTCAACCACAGGCGCGGTTGCAACGGGAGTAGCGTCGGTTTGTTGTGCGGCAAGTTGCTCCAGCAGGTGCACATCTTCGCCCGCAGGCTCTATGCCATCGCCCTGTTCAATGCCCTGCAGAATTCCGCGCAAAGCATCCAGCAAGAGCAGGAGCACATCAATGCGCGCAGGGGTTGGCGACAATTCGCCATCGCGCATTTTGACTAGGAGATTTTCTCCAGCGTGGGCCACACGTTCCAGCCGCTCAAAACCCAGGAAGCCCGTTGCACCTTTAATCGTATGCACGGAGCGAAAGATCTCCCGCAGCGGCTCAGACCCGACAGATGCCTGCGCCATCTGGCCTAGGCACTGCTCCATGCGATCGAGACCCTCATGGCTTTCGAGAAGAAACTCGCGGACAAGGTCTTCCATACTCTGCATATCGGATAGATCCCAATAGACATGAGCAAGAGCAAGATGGGGTGGGTTCGCTACTTATGCCGATGTACGGGCGCGGCTGGCTGCACGTACGGGCGCGTAACTGGCGCGATGCTGGGCGCAAGGGCCGTGTTGCAGCAGAGCGTGACGATGCGCAGGCACGCCATAGCCCTTGTGCGCGGCCAATCCATAGTGGGGATACTCGCGGTCCAACGCGCACAGCCAAGCATCACGGTAGACCTTGGCCACGATGGAAGCCGCCGCAATCGACACGCTGACCGCATCTCCGTGGATAATCTTCTGCTGGGCGCAGGGCGTATCGAGTTGTTCGGCGTCGATGAGCAAAAAATCTGGCGGCGGATGGAGCTGCGCAATGGCCGCCAGCATGGCCTGCTGTGTGGCTCGGCGAATGTTGATGGCGTCGATGGTGGCCGCGTCGGCAAAACCAATGCCCACGGCGACGGCTTGATCGCGGATGAGCGCGTCGAGTTGCTCGCGTCGCTGGGCAGTGAGTTGTTTGGAGTCGCGCAGACCTGCAATCGGCGCGTCTTCGGGCAAAATCACCGCCGCAGCCACGACAGGTCCGCACCACGCACCA
>JAJZMO010000265.1 GCA_021798235.1 Acidobacteriota bacterium
TGCAAGCCCTGCTGGCCGCCAAGCTGCTCGGCATTCCCGTGCTGCTGCGCACGGACTCCACGCTGATCGACCGCCCCCGTGGCCGCGCCAAACTCATTGTGAAAAATCTTTTCTTCCGCCTGCTGCGCCCTTTCGTTTTTGGCGTGCTTAGCGTGGGAGAGCAGAACACGGCCTACTGGCGGCACCATCTCGGCGCGGACGTCCGCATCTACCCGATGCCCTACGCTGTGGACAATGACTTCTTCGTGCAACAGGCTGCGCTGGCCGCGCCGCACCGCGAGCAATTGCGCGCCTCGCTTGGATTGGAGCCGGGGCGTGCGGTCATTCTTTTCGCCGCCAAGCTGCTCGCGCGCAAACGTTGCATCGATCTCGTCGAAGCCTACTTGCTTTCCACGCAAAACCAGCCTGAGTCCGCCCGCCCCTATCTGCTGATCGCAGGCGATGGCGAGGAGCGCGCAGCGATCGAGGCCCGCATCCGGCAAGCGGGAGCCACGCGCGAGATTCGCCTGCTCGGCTTTCGCAATCAAACCGAGCTGCCGCCGCTCTACGATCTTTGCGATGTGTTTGTGTTGCCCTCGGTACATGAGCCGTGGGGACTGGCTGTGAATGAAGTGATGGCAGCGGGCCGGGCCGTCCTCGTCAGCGACCAAGTGGGCTGCCAGCCCGATCTGGTCGCTGACGGCGACAATGGCTGCGTCTTCCCCGCCGGAGATATTCCCGCGCTGGCTGCAGCGCTGGGCCGCGTACTGAGTAACCCGCAGACCTGTCGCACCATGGGCGAGCGCAGCCGCGCACGCATCGCGCAGTTTACTTTTGACCATGACATTAAGGGCCTGCTTGCTGCCTTTGCCGATGCAGCCCACTGGAAGCAAAATCGCCACGCCAACGCTGCACACACGGAGAGCCACTCATGAGCCGCCCTATTCGCCAGCTGCATGTCATCCGTTCGCTTGCACCGGAGTACGGCGGTCCCGCACAACTTGTGCGCCAGATCGTGGGCACCTATCCCAGTCTGGGCATGATTGGTGAGGTCGCCTGTCTGGACGCGCCCGGCTCAAAATTTCTTGAAGGAATTGAATTCCCCGTACATGCGCTGGGGCCAGCCTGGGGCGTCTACGGATACTCGCCGCGCTGGATTCCCTGGTTGCGCGAGAATCTGCACCACTTCGACGCCGTCATCATCCACGGGATTTGGCAATACCAAAGTTGGGGTACCTGGCTGGCCATGCGCGGAAAAACTCCCTACGTGCAGCTCACGCACGGCATGTTGGATCCGTGGTTCAAGCGCCGCTATCCGCTCAAGCACGTCAAAAAGTGGATTTACTGGGCGTTGGCTGAGTATTGGGTGCTGCGCAACGCGCGCCGCGTGCTTTTCACGTCGAACATTGAGCAAAATCTGGCACCAGAAAGTTTCTGGCTCCACGAATGGAATGGAGCCGTCGTTCCCTATGGAGCCAAATCGCCGACGGGAGATCCGGCACAGTTGCTGCGCGCGTTTTATGAACGTTGTCCAGCTCTGCGCGACCAGCGCTTCATTCTCTATCTGGGCCGCATCCATCCTAAAAAAGGTTGCGACCTGTTGATGGAGGCCTTTCTGTGCGTGGCCGAACGCGCGCCCTGGCTGCATCTGCTGATGGCGGGGCCGGACCCTACCGGGATGCGCGCCACGTTAGAAGCGCGCATGCGCGCCGCTGGCCTGCAGCATCGTGTGCACTGGCCTGGCCTGCTGACCGGCGACGCCAAATGGGGATCGTTTCTGGCCAGTGAGGCCTTCATTTTGCCCTCGCATCAGGAGAACTTCGGCATCGCCGTGGCCGAAGCTCTTGGTTGCAGTCGGCCTGTACTCATCTCCGATCAGGTCAACATCTGGCCAGAGATTCAACAGGACGGCGCAGGCCTCGTTGCGCCGGATACGCTGGATGGCACCGTGCAGTTGCTCGAAGGCTGGATCGCCTTGAATGCCGAGCAGCGCGCGGCCTTTAACCAGCGCGCCCAGGCCTGTTTTGACAGACGGTATAACATTGTGAACAACGTTGCGGCGCTGGTGCAGTTCTTTATGCAATAGCTTCCGCGACTGTATGCGCAGCAATCCAGGGTGGAACCGATGCAGACGGAGAAGATTAGCGCAGCCGCAACAGCACCCCACTCCAGCGACCCGTATTTAACCTCGCCCTATTCGCTGGGCAACCGCATTCGCCGCCAGCTTTGGAATACATGCTGGGCGCTGTTGTTTCGGCCCTCGCCGCGGCTGGCCTTTGGCTGGCGCGCGCTGTTGCTGCGGCTCTTTGGAGCCAGACTTGGCCCCGGCTGCCACATTTATCCGCAGGCGCGCATCTGGGCACCGTGGAATTTGGAATGTGAAGAGGCCGTGCTCATTGGCGATCGTGCTGACTTGAACAACCACGCGCCGCTCTATCTGGCCTCGCACGCCGTCATCTCACAGGATGCCTTCGTCAGCAACGCCACCCACGACTACAACGATCCAGCCTTCCCCGTCGTCTCCTGCTCGATGCGCATTGGTCGCTATGCCTGGGTCGCGGCGCGGGCCTGTGTTGCCCCCGGAGCGGACTTGGGGGATGGCTCGATTCTCGGCATGGGATCCGTGGCCACGCGGGCGCTGGAGCCGTGGAGTGTGTACGCGGGCGCTCCGGCCAAAAAGGTCAAAGACCGCCCGCGCTTTGCCTGAGTTCGGGATTGCGATTGGTTCCGCGAGCGCGGAGAAATTCTCAACGAGTGCAGAGGCTCTCTGCGGCGACAAGCTTTTGTTGCGCACGCCAAACAGCGCCCAGCGCAGCGTCAATGGATTCCGTGTGTACCACGACATGGGGGATTTCCCGCTGAACAACCGCCAACAGCGCCGATCGCATTGGGGCTACATGGCTCACGATGCTCCCGGTAAAGGCCAGTTGGAGACAGGCAGGGGTGGCGTTTGCTGACGCTTGAATTTTTTTCAGAGCGAAGAGAGCCATCTCTCCCAACTCCGTACCCGCTTCCTGAAGCACCTGCAAAGCGACAGCATCCTGCTCTGCCGCACAGGCGGCCACCGCGCGCGCCAAGCGGGAAAAGTCTGGCCCCGGCAGTCGATTGCCCAGATCAATGAGTTCCGCAAAGGATTGGATATGCCACTGCTCCAATATTTTTGCGTAGAGCGAGGTTTGTATGCCGCGATCCATCGCAGCCAAAGTGGCGCGAACGGCCTGCAGGCCAATTCTGTACCCGGAGCCTTCATCCGACAAAACAGGCCCCCATCCCCCCAGATGAAAGACTTCGCCAGCGGGGGTGCGGCCCACCACATTCGAGCCGGTTCCGGCGATGACCAGAACCCCAGGCTCCCCACGGAAGGCGCCGTCCAGGGCAATATCCTCATCCCCGCAGACGGCAATCTGACCGGAGAGTCTCTCCTCCAGTGCATGACGCGTCCATTGTTCAATTGCGGGGACGGTGTTGCCGGACAGTCCGATGCAAGTGCTGGCGATGGCGCGCAAGGCAATGCCGGATTGCTGGGACAAGCTGGATAAGAGAGCATCCAGGTTCTTGGCGGCTTCCTGTTGGCTGACTCGTGTGATTTTGATGGAGCCAGACTCAGCGCGGGCGAGAACGGAAGTGGGACTTGCCAAAACTCCGGTAATTTTTGTTCCGCCTGCGTCAATTCCCAAACAATATGTCATAGATGAAGACCGCCGCTTCTTGCCGAATTTGGATATGGGACCCACCCCTACGATGAAAGCACAAGGCAGCCCGGTTGGAAAATTCTCCTTGTCCCATTCTACAATTCCTGTCCGCATGACTATACTTTTTTGTGGTGTTGATTTGGGGGGAGGGTTGACGGTGATGATTCGTAGCGTTGGGTCAAGGTGCGTTGGGCTGTGGTGCTGTGGAGCCGTTCTGAGTCTTGGCTTCGTTGTGGCGAGCGTGGTTCCATCCAGGGCGGAGACGAAGATAGGCGCAGCATTAACAGCCGTGCCGCAATCGTCAGCGCCGGTTTCAGCGGCACTTGTCCCCATGCCGAAAGAACTGCACTGGGGCGGAGTGCTAGCGCTGCACCCGAGCACTTGCGCGGTGGCGGTGCAAAACGCTGAAGACGCCTTTGCTGCACAGACACTGACGGACTCCATCAAGCAGCGGGGAGCTACCTGTCGCGTTGTGCATGCGCCGACAGCGCCCATTGTCCTATTGCGGAGCAACGTGCCTGCGGCGCAGCGGATTTTGCATCGAGCGCAGATGACGCTTACGCCAGCAATGCACGATGAGGGGTATGTGCTGATCCCTCAAGATGGTCGGCTGTATGCAATTGCGACAACAGCTGCGGGCTTGTTTTATTCGGCGCAGACGATGCGTCAATTGCTGGCCGGGCAGGGAAGGGCCCTCTCCCTACACTTGGCCACGATTCGAGATTGGCCCACCATGCGCTACCGTGGCTTTGGGGATGATCTTTCGCGGGGTCCGTTTCCCACGCTGGACTATCAAAAGAAACAGATTCGCACCTTTGCTGCCTACAAACTCAATCTGTACTCTCCTTATTTTGAAAACACGTTACAGTTGAAAGCCACGCCGCTGGCTGCGCCTCCGGGAGCAGCGCTGTCTCCACAAGATGTGGCGGAACTGGTTGCCTACGCGCAGCAATACCACATCACGATTATTCCGGATCAGGAATCCTTTGGGCACCTGCACCACACGCTGCTGGTTGAACAATACGCAACCCTGGCGGAAACGCCGCACGGCAGTGTGTTGGCGCCAGGACAGGCAGGGTCGCTGCCGTTAATCTCCGCATGGTTCACGCAAATTGCGCAGGAGTTTCCTAGCCCCTTTTTGCACATCGGTGCCGATGAAACCTTTGACTTGGGCGCAGGACAGACTGCGCCCGAAGTCGCCAAATATGGATTGGGCAAGGTGTACATTGATTTTGTCCATCAGATCTACAACACGTTGCAGCCGCTGCATCGCCAGTTATTGTTTTGGGGAGATGTGGCGATGAACTCGCCGGAGTTGGTCAAGACACTGCCGAAGAATATGATTGCGGTCGCCTGGAAGTACTCACCCCAGCCGCAAGGATATGACGCGTGGATCACGCCCTTTACGAACGCGGGCATGGAGACATGGGTGGCCCCCGGCGTTTCGAACTGGCGTGAGGTCTATCCAGACAATGACGCTGCGCTACAAAACATTCAACGCTTTGTGGCCGACGGCCAGCGCTTGGGAACTACTGGCGAGTTAAATACGGCTTGGAATGATGATGGGGAAGGCCTATTTGCGCAGGATTGGTATGGGGTATTGTTCGGTGCCGCCGCAGGCTGGCAGCAGGGAAGCAGCGATCCTGTGGTCTTTGAACACAACTATGGCCAAGTCTTCCATAACGATACAACCGGAGAAGTGAATCAGGCGCAGTTGGAACTGATGGCTGCGTATCAAAGCCTGACCAAAGTTGGGTTGAATTGGGACACAGACGCATTGTTTTGGATGGATCCCTGGACGCCGCAGGGACGCGAGGTGACCAAAAAAATATTGCCTGTAACCCACGAGATGCGCATCCATGCAGAAAATGCGCTGGCGCAAATTCTGCTGGCAAAGCAGCAAAAGAATTTGCGCAATACCGATGCTCTGGATGCCATGGAGCTGGGCGCGCGCAGGCTGGATTTTATTGGACAAAAATTTCAGCAATCCCAAGAAATGATCGATGAGTATGCAACCATGCGCGCAGAGGTGGGAAATACTTCCAAAGCAGAAGATCTACAGCGGCTGGGAGCGACCCTGTCAGGGATGAATGGGCAGTGTCAGGACCTGCGGGATGGATATGGACTCTTGCGCGATCTGTATCGGCAGGCATGGCTGCGGGAGAATCGGCCCTACTGGTTGGACAATGTGACGGCTCGGTATGACATGAGCATGCAGTTGTGGATCAAGCGGGGCATGCAGATTCGCTCCACGTTGGATGCGTATTGGCAGACCCATACATTGCAGGGCATGCCGATTCCGCAGCAGTAAAGCGCGGTGCTTGAGGCAGCTCGTGGTCCCCAGGGCTGTGAGCCGCCTCTAAGGATGCGACGTGTTTCTCTGGCTGGCCGGGGTGCGTGTCAGCAGGAAGATCATGCCCACAATCGCAAATATCGTGAACAGGCCCGCAATGCTCATGATGCGCAAAATCGAAACTGTGTATTTTCCGGTGCTGGGGCTGTAGTTGCAGCAGTACAGAAGAACCAAATCGCTGAAGCTGCCGATTTTTTCCCCGGAAGCATCGATCAAGGCCATGCGCAGATCGCGGGACTGATAGGTGATGCCCGAAAGATATTTGGAGAGCTGCCCGTTGGGTGTGACGACAAAGATTGCGCTGGAATGCGCAAACTGAGTCATGGCTCCGTCTGGCCCAGGAACGCGCACATAGTGGAAGCCCACCGCGCGCGTCAGGGCATCAATGGAGGGCTGCTGCCCGGTCAGGAAGTGGACTCCGGCGGTGTTCTGAGTTGCGAGCATCTGCAAAAAATCCTGCTGCTGTGTCGCGGCAGCCGCAGCGGTGTCTGCCGGATCGAAGCTCACAACCAGAACGTCATAATCCTTGCCGACGGAAAATCCAGTTTGCTTCAAGGCTTCTGCCATGCCGCGCAGTACTTGAGGGCAGAGCAGGCCGCAGTGAAAGTACACCAAAGCCAGCACAACGGGCCTATGGGTGAAGTAGGTTCCCAAAGGGTGCGCCGCTCCCGTGCTGTCATAAAAGGGCATGGATAGCGGCAATTGGGAGCCTAGATTTTGATCAATGCCAGCATGCTGCAAATATGCGGGAAGCTGAGACGAGGGAACGGAGGCTTTCGACGCTCCTCCCATGGAGTTGGAAAGTTGGGCATGGAGCAAGGGGGCGGCCCCCAGGCACAGTACAATGAGGAGGACGGCTCTTCCGTACCGCTCCATCGAGTTGCGTCGCGTCGGATTCACCCTTAAGGATACAGCAGCCTGCGCCGTCGCGGGCAGCCCCGCAGACTTGGCGTTCCTTGCGTCGCTGCTCAAGGGCACTCATTTCCAGGGGGTGCTAATTGACGACCAATTTGGTCGCATATAGAATCAAGCCTGAGGACGGCGAGTCAATTCATGTTGCAAGCATTCATCATTACGCTGCGCGAGGGCGTCGAAGCCGCGCTGATCGTTGGCATTGTCTTTGCCTATCTGAACAAAATTGGCCGCACGGACTTGAAGCGCTTGGTATTGTGGGCGCTGGCGGCGGCCTGTGCCTGCAGTCTGCTGGTGGCCGTCATTTTGGCCCGCACTCAGTTCAATCAGGACATCTTTGAAGGCGTGGTGATGCTGGTTGCCGCTGGATTTGTGCTCAGCGTCATCTGGTTCATGCAGCGCACGGCCAAGAGTCTGCGCGGACGCATTGAAGCAAGACTCGGCTCCATCACCAGTCGCGGCTCACGCTTCGGCCTGTTTCTGTTTGTCTTTTTGATGGTGCTGCGCGAGGGCGTCGAAACCGTACTGATTCTGGGCGCGGTCTCGCTGAACTCCACCGAACTGCTTAGCTTTTTTGGCACGTTGCTTGGCGTGGCCTGTGCGGTGGTTTTTGGCGTGCTTTTTGTAAAGGGCAGTCTGCGCATCAACCTGCAACGCTTCTTCCGCGTTACTGCGGTCATTCTGTATTTCGTCGTCTTTCAATTGGTCATCTCCGGGCTGCATGAGCTTTCTGAGAACGGCGTGCTGCCCTCCAGCCGCTGCGAGATGCGCTTCATCGGCCCCATTGTGCGCAATGACTTTTTCTTCTTCATCACCATGCTGGCACTGGCGGCGTTGATGGTTCTGTACGAATATCGCAAGCGCATGGCCGAGCCGGTCGATGTGAGCGCAACGGCTACCCCGGTGGAGCGGCGCAAGGCCGCGTGGCAGGCCCGCCGCGAGCGCCTGTGGATGGGAGCCGTCTGCGCGACCAGTTTTGTGTTCATCTTTTTGGTGACCGCACAATTCATTTACGCCAAGAGCACCACCGCGCTGTCGCCCGCTGCGCCGGTGACGTTGGTGGGTGACCAAGTGAGCGTGCCCGTGTCGCAGGTGCAGGATGACAAGCTGCATCGCTATGTGGTCCAGGTCAAGGGAACTCCCGTGCGCTTTTTGCTCTTTCGCAAGCCGGATGGCACCATCGTGAGCGTGGCCGATGCCTGCCAGATCTGCGGTCCGGTTGGCTTTTATAAAAGCGGTGACAACATCATTTGCAAACTCTGCGCCTCCCCGGTGAGTGCGCAGACCATGGGCCAGCCCGGCGGTTGCAATCCGGTGCCGCTCGGCTCCACGATCGCTGGAGGATTTGTTTGGATTCCAGCACGCAACCTGGAGGCGCTCGTTCCCGTCTTTTCGAAGTAGGGAGCGCGCGGCGATCATCATGTTTTTTCGCCTGCTCGTCGAAAGCCTGGTCCGACAGCGGCGGCGCAAGCTGCTGGCGGCAACCGCCATATTGCTGGGCACGGCCACGGTAACGGCCATGCTGGCCATTGGTGCCAGTGTGGGCGACAAGCTGAATCAGGATCTTTCCAGCTATGGTGCCAACATTCTCGTCACGCCCAAGGCGGACACGCTGGATGTTGTTGTTGGCGGCGTCAGCATTCGCCCAGCCACGGCGGGCAGCTACCTGCGTGAGGGCGACCTGACCAAGCTCAAAGGCATTTTTTGGCGCAACAACATTCTCAACTTGTCGCCAGAGTTGCCGCTGCACGTGACGCTGACGCAGGCGCAATCATCGCAGGCTGCAACTGTCCCCGCGCTGGGCCTTTGGTTCCATCACACGCTGCGTTACGGCACAGAAAGCTACCCCATGGGCGCACCCGCCATGCATCGCTGGTGGCGCTTGCAGGGGGCGTGGCCCGCAGACTCCGCCCTGGATCAAGCCGCCATCGGCAGCGCATTGGCTGCGCAGATGCACATCGCTCCCGGTGATACCGTCATGCTCAACGGCGAGCCGGTGCGCATCACCGGCTCGGTTTCCAGCGGCGACGCCACGGAGCGCACACTGCTGTTGCCGCTGGCCTTGGCGCAAAAAATCACCGGCCAGCCCGATGCGGTACGGCGCGTGGATGTGCAGGCGTTGACCAAGCCAGAGGATGCGCTGGCCCGCCGCAATCCGGATTCGCTCTCGCCCGCGTTGCATGATCGCTGGTACTGCTCGCCCTATGCCAACTCCATCGCCTATCAAATTCAAGAAGCGTTGCCGAACGCGCAGGCCGAGCCAATTCGCCGCATTACGCAAGGTGAGGGCACAATTTTGCAGCGTATCTCTGGCCTGATGTGGCTGGTGGCTCTGGCTGCACTGTTGGCCGCATCGTTTGCCGTGGCTGCGTCGATGACCACCGCCATTCTGGAGCGCAAGCAGGAGATTGGACTGATGCGCGCGCTCGGCGCTTCGCAGTTTTCTGTCGCCAGTCTCTTTTTTGCAGAGACGGCATTTCTCTCGTTGCTGAGCGGGGCTTTGGGGTATCTGCTGGGTTCGCTGCTGGCCGCGCGTGTGGGCCGGGAAATCTTTCATAGCACCATCGCTTTCAATCCGGTGCTGTTGCCGGCGGCGCTGGGGCTGGCGCTGCTGGTTTCCATCGCTGGGGGCGCGCCTTCCGTGCTGCGCACGCTGGGTATGCAGCCGGCAGCGGTACTGCGGGAGGATGGATGAAGCGCGCGCGATTTTCGCTGGGATACATCGTTCGCCGCAGTCTGGTACATCGGCGCGTGCGTTCGCTGGCCGCGTTGCTGGCGCTTACTGTCAGCGCGGCTGTGGCCACGACGTTGCTCACGCTCTACGTCTCCCTGAACCGGCAACTGCATCAGCAATTCCGCGCCTTTGGCGCCAACATTTTGCTTACCGCGCCGAATGGCTCCACGCTGCCGCCGGAAACACTGGCCACGGTACGAGCCATCGCCGGACCGGAGAGCCGCATCGTTCCCTTCGCCTATGCCGTGGCGCAAACCACAACGGGTGCGCCCATCGTGGTTGCGGGTACGGACTTTACCGCTGCGCGCACCATGGATTCCTGGTGGCAGGTGAGCCGCTGGCCGGATGCAGCAGCAACGACGACAACGGTCGGCAGTCCTGTTGCTGCCATGGTGGGTACGCGCGCACAAAATTTTCTGCACAGCGATGATTTTTCACTTACCTACAATGGCCGCACACTCACGCTGCACACAGCGGCAACCTTGCACACAGGTGCAGCCGAGGACAGCCGCATTTTGATTTCACTGGCTGCCTTCACTGCTTGGACGGGCCAGGGTGCATCGACGCTGGAGGTTCAAGCTTCGGGCAGCGCCGCGCAGGTGGAAGCGCTGTTGCATCGGCTGCGCGCAGCCTTGCCGGGCGTGCAGGTGCATGCCGTGCGGCAATTGGTGGAGAGCGAAGGCCGCATCGTGGATCGCACGCGTTCGCTTATGCTCAGCTCGCTGGTGCTGATTGCGCTGACGGTAGGCATCTGTGTGTTGGCGACGCTGACCGCTTCTGTGTTGGAGCGGCGGCGCGACTTCGCCATCATGAAGGCCCTTGGCTCCACGCAGCATCAGGTGGCGTTGCTCTTTTTGCTGGAGGCGGCCTTGCTGGCATTAGCCGGTGCGGCGGCAGGCTATCTACTGGGCAGCTTGTGCGCCTTCGGCATCGGTGCGTGGAATTTTCACGCTACGATTCCACCCCTGTGGCAGGCTGCGCCTGCCGTGCTGCTGCTGAATCTCATGGTTGCATTGCTGGCGGCTGGCCTGCCCATGCGCATTCTGCGTACCATGGAACCAGCGATGCTCTTGCGAGGCGAATAACGTTGGCCACGATACTCCAATCCGCTGTTGGTTCTGAGGCACTCATCCATTTGCACGGTCTGACGCGCGAATACGCCAGCCGTGCCGGAGCCGTGCGCGCGCTCGACCACATCTCGCTCACCATTGAACGCGGCGAGTGGGTCGCCGTCATGGGGCCATCCGGCTCCGGAAAATCCACGCTGGTTAATATTCTTGGCTGTCTGGACCAACCCACCAGCGGCAGCGTGCGCATTGCGGGCACCAACGTGCATCAATTGAGTCGGCAAGAGTTGGACCGTTTTCGCTCCGAGACCATCGGCTTCATCTTTCAGCAATTTCATCTGATCCCGTATCTGACCGCGCTGGAAAATATTTTGCTGGCGCAATACTTCCACAGCATGACGGATGAAGAGGAAGCGCGTCGCGCGCTGGCTTCCGTTGGACTCGGCGACCGCGCCACGCATTTGCCCAGCCAGTTGAGTGGCGGGGAACAGCAGCGCGTCTGCATCGCACGCGCACTCATCAATCAACCGCCGATTTTGCTGGCCGATGAGCCAACCGGCAATCTGGATGCGACCAATCAGGAGATCGTGCAAGAGCATCTGCGCACGCTACACCGCGCCGGGCACACCATCGTGATGGTCACGCATGACCCGGAGATGGCCTTGCTTGCCGATCGCATCGTCGATTTGCACCACGGACGCATCGCCGCCGAACGGCGCGCGGGCGTGACTCCACAAAAATAAAAATAGGAAACAGGGCTCCCAACATAAGGGCGTTGGAGTGCGCATCAATAGATGTGGAAGTCAACCTCAACATCAATCTGGACGGCGACTGGCTTGCCGTGGAACTTGGCTGGCTTGAAGCGGTATTGTTTGACGGCATCGATAGCTTTTTCATCCAAGCCCATGCCCAAGGCACGCAGTACTTGGATGTTCTGCGGCATTCCATTCGTGTCTACAACGAGCGAAACCACGCTGGTGCCTTGGAATTTCGCCTTGCGCGCCTCGTCAGAAAATTCCGGGTCCACCGAGTAGATGAGCTTGGGCGGCTGCACGCCATTGCCCACCTGCATCACGCCGCCGCCGTAGCCGCCGCCTTCCCCGGGGCCAACGCCAGAGCCGGTGCCAGAACCCACGCCACCACTCCTACCCGAGCCAATGCCGCTCTGCATGCCCGTGCCATTCGATGCCGGCCCGCGCACGGTCGTGGTGGGGTCACCCAGGTTGGGCATACTGGCATTCGGCAATTGCACCTCTTGCGGAATGACGACCGTGGGCGCAACCGCCAGTTTGGGATGATCGTTGCGGATAATTTCTTCCGGCGGAACAAACTGCGTTTTGGCGATTTGCGGCAGCTTGCCTTTGGAGGCCATCAGCAGATCGTGGTCCCCACCACCACCACCGCCGCCCATCTCGCCCAGCATTTTGGGGGAGAACGGCAGAAACGGCGTGACCGTGGAAACCTTGACCGGAGGCGGCTGCACCACCGCACGCTGGGGATGCCAGAGAGCAAAAAAGATGATCGCGGCCAGAATAGCCACGTGCACACCGCCAGCAATCAGGCTGGCTTGGCGATCGCGTGGCACGGCCAGAATGTCGCGCACGGCCACTTCGTGCGACTGCAACTCCAGCGGTGGCAGCTTGGCGGGGAAGAAAACCTCGCGTAGATCGTGCCAGATTTCAGCCCAAAGCGGCTCCTGCGCCAATGGATCGACCACTGGCACAGGCTTGGATTGCAACTCCAGCGGCGGCAACTTGGGCGGAAAGAGCGCATCGTGCAGGTCGGCGTAGAGCACCCGCCAGTACGATGGCTCGCGTCCAATCGCGCTCCACAACTGCGTTTCTTCGGATTCCACGCTGGCAATCTCCGTTTCCGGATCCAGCAAACCCTGGTTCGGCATTCGTTTGCTTGTGCCCTGTCGCCCCTGCCGGGAATGATCTGTCGCTTAGCTTGCCGTGCGCCGCGATGCGGCCGTTCTGGTTGCTTACAATTATAAGGACTCCACGGGCTTTGCGCCGTGCACATCGCGCCACAAACCACGGGGTGCGAATACTGTGCGCGAACCCGATCCCGCGTCCTTGCAGGTTAGACGCATCCGGCCCCCATTCTGTTGCATCCAAGGTTCGCCGCTCGGCCCGGCCCATCGCGGCGCACGGCCCAAAGCATTTATCATGAAGCTATTCCGATTTTCCGCACTGGAGCCAACATGCCCGCCGGGCAAGACCTGAAATCCACGCTGCAACTGCCGCAGACCGAATTCCCCATGAAGGCCAACCTGCCGCAGAATGAGCCGAAGCGTCTGGCCGACTGGGAGCAGACTCACCTGTACCAGCAAATCCGCGCCGCGCGCAAAGGCGCGCCGGTCTACCTGCTGCATGACGGCCCGCCCTACGCCAACGGAGCCATCCATCTGGGCCACGCGCTCAACAAATGTTTGAAGGATTTCATCGTCAAGTCGCGCAGCATGGCTGGCTTTGACGCGCCCTATGTGCCCGGATGGGATTGCCACGGCCTGCCGATTGAAATCAAAGTGGACGAGCAACTGGGCCGCAAAAAGCTGGAGATGGATCCGCTTGCCGTGCGTCAGGCCTGCCGCGAGTACGCGCAGAAATTTCTCGACCTGCAAAGCGCACAGTTCCAGCGCATCGGCGTGCTGGGCCAATTTGACCGGCCCTACTCGACCATGTCGAAGGATTACGAGGCGCGCATTGCGGAAACCTTCTTCGCATTCTTCGAGCGCGACTTCGTCTACAAAGGCCTGAAGCCGGTCTACTGGTGTACGCACGATCGCACCGCGCTGGCTGAGGCCGAGGTCGAATATGAGCAGCACACCAGCCCCAGCGTTTACGTCCGCTATGCGCTGACCAGCGCGCCTGAGGCAATCGACGCGCGTTTGTCCGAAAAAAACGCAGCCGTCATCATCTGGACCACCACGCCGTGGACGCTGCCCGCATCGCTGGCCGTCGCCTTTCATCCAGAGTTTGAATACGTCGCGCTGGAGCAAAACGGAACCACCTACATTGTCGCCGCTGCGCTGGCGGAGGCTGTCCGCGATGCTTGCGGTTTGCAAGCGGCCACAGAAGTCGCGCGCTTCTCCGGCGAAAAACTGGAGCGCACAACCTATCAGCATCCATTTTTAGATCGCAGCGTTCTCGGCGTGCTGGCCAACTACGTCACCGCTGACCAAGGCACGGGAGCCGTGCATACCGCGCCCGCGCATGGAGCCGATGACTTCCATACCGGCACGCGCTACGGACTGGACCCAACCTGCAACGTGGA
This sequence comes from Acidobacteriota bacterium, assembly GCA_021798235.1. The sequence goes on from JAJZMO010000265.1 coordinate 14,017, forward strand.
TGAAGGCGGGCGGCTGCGCAACGGCCTGCCGGAATACGATGGGCTGACCATCTTCAAGGCGAATGAGCCGATCATCGCGCTGCTGGCCTCGCGCGGCGCATTGCTGGCGCGCAAGGATTTGCAGCACTCGTACCCGCACTGCTGGCGTTGCCATAAGCCGGTCATCTTCCGCGCGACGGAGCAGTGGTTCATCCGCATGGAAACGCCGATGCAGACCGCCGATGGCGCAGCGACCACCTTCCGCCAGCGCGCGCTCGACGAGATCAGCAAAGTGACGTGGGACCCGGCCTGGGGCCAGGAGCGCATCTCCAACATGATCGCCACGCGGCCCGATTGGTGCATCTCTCGCCAGCGCATCTGGGGCGTGCCGATCGCCGTGTTTCTGTGCCAGCAATGCCGGCAGCCACTGCAATCGCCCGAAGTGAACCGGCGCATCGTTGCACGCTTCGAACAAGACGGCGCTGACGCTTGGTACGCGCGGCCCAACAGCGATTTTCTATCGGAGCACGACCAATGCGCCCACTGCGGCGGCAAGGAGTTCGACAAGGAATTCGACATTCTCGACGTGTGGTTTGAGTCCGGTGCCAGCCAGGCCGCGGTACTCGGCGAACGCGCGGGATTTGGCCTGCCGTGGCCTGCGGATTTATATCTCGAAGGCGGCGACCAGCACCGCGGCTGGTTCCACTCTTCGCTGCTCTGCGCCGTGGGCATACAGAATGCCGCGCCCTATCGCAGCGTAGCCACCTGTGGCTGGACGCTCGACGAAAAAGGCCGCGCACTTTCGAAGTCTCTGGGCAACAATGTCGATCCCGTGCAGGTGGCCGAGCAACTGGGCGGCGACATCATCCGCCTCTGGGTCGCCTCTGTCGATTTCCGTGAGGACGTGGTCGCCAGCATTCCCCTGATGCAGCGGCTGGCCGAGGAAATCTACCGCAAGCTGCGCAACACCTTCCGCTTTCTGCTGGGCAATCTGCATGGCTTTGATCCTGAGCTGCACGCGCGGCCCTTTGTGCAACTGGAGCCACTGGACCAATACATGCTGGCGCGCACCGCGGAGCTGACGGAAAAAATTCACGGCTGGTATCAGCGCATGGAGTTCCATCGCGTCTACCACGCGCTGAATCAGTTCTGCGCCTCCGACCTGAGCGCCGTCTATCTTGACGTGCTCAAAGACCGCATGTACACTTTTGCGCCCACGCATCCGGCGCGGCGCTCCGCGCAAACGGCCATCTGGCGCATTACGGAAGCGCTGGTGCGCCTGATCGCTCCGATTCTCAGCTTCACCGCCGATGAAATCTGGCAATATCTGCCCAAGGTGGAAGGCCGTCCACCGAGCGTGCACATCGCGCTCTTCCCTGCGCCGCAGGAACTGGCTCCCAGCGCAGCCGCTGCGCTGCTGCCGGAGTGGCAAACACTCTTCGCCATCCGCGACGAAGCGCTGAAAGCGCTGGAGGCTGAGCGCAAGGCCGGACGCATCGGCAAGGCGCTGGAGGCCAAGGTGCGGCTGGAGTTGCCTGCGGCTCCCTACGCCATCGCAGAAAAATACCGGGCCAGCTTGAAGGAACTCTGCAACGTCTCGCAGGTGGAGATCGCCTTGGCGCACTCCGGTGAGGCCATCGTCGCCACGCCGCTGCCCGCCGATGGCAACAAGTGCGAGCGCTGCTGGAATTACTCCAAATATGTCGGCGTGGATTCCATCATGCCCACGCTCTGCGACCGTTGCCTGGCCGCGCTGGCAGAGATGAAATTGGCTGCAGAAAACGCCAGCGAAGCGGCGCAAACGGAGAGTGTTCAATGAATCTGTCTTCCAATTCCCCGCGCGATTGGCGCTGGCCGTTGCTGCTGATTACTGTTGTGGTCTTCGTGCTGGACCGGCTGACCAAGCTCTGGATTCTGCGCCACCTGAAGCCGAGCGATGTGGTTGCCGTCATTCCCGGCTGGTTTCATCTGACGCACGTCTACAACAACGGCGCAGCCTTCAGCTTCTTGGAAGACACGCGCTCGCCCGAAACAGTTCGCTGGCTGCTGATCGCGTTTTCCATTTTCGCCATCGCTGCAGTCTTCGCTCTCTTTTGGAATGTGGGCCGCCGCATCTCGATCACCAGCGTGGCGCTGGCCATGATTCTCGGCGGTGCCCTCGGCAACCTGTACGACCGATTCTCTTACCACTTCGTCATCGACTTTCTCGCCTTCAGCCATTGGGGCTATCACTACCCTGACTTCAACATCGCCGACTCCTGCATCGTGACCGGCGCATGTTTGCTGTTGCTGGAGGCCATTCGCGGCGTCAATCCAATCTTTACGGAAACGCCGAAGGACGACGCATCCAGCACTCAGTCCGCATCGCAATAGGAACTCCATGAGCCAATCCATGCAGGAACTTTGGAGCGCCGTGGATGCCTATATCGACGGCCTGCTGTTTGCAGGCGATGACGTTATAGCTTCTGCACTGGAGGCCAGCACAAAGGCCGGCCTGCCGCCGATCAGCGTGACGCCGTCGCAGGGCAAGCTGCTTTGCCTGCTGGTGCAGATGAGCGGCGCGCGCAATATTTTGGAGATTGGCACCCTTGGCGGTTACAGCACATTGTGGCTGGCGCGCGCCTTGCCGCCGGAGGGCCGCATTCTGACGCTGGAGTTTTCCGCCAAACACGCGGAGGTTGCACGCGCCAACTTTGCCCACGCTGGCTTTGCAGAAAAAATCGAAGTGCGCATCGGCGCGGCGCTGGAGACCTTGCCGCAAATCGCTGCGGAAGGCCGCGGCCCTTTCGACTTCATCTTCATCGACGCCAACAAAGACGACTACTCGGAATACCTGGCTTGGGCACTGCGTTTGTCTCGTCCCGGCACGGTCATCGTTGCGGATAACGTTGTGCGCGATGGAGAAGTTCTTCAGCCCGGAACCAAGGACGCTGCCGTGCAAGGCGCGCAACGCTTCAACGCCAGGCTGGCGGCGGAATCCTGCGCAGACAATCCCCGGCTCAGCTCCACCATTCTGCAAACGGTGGGCTGCAAGGGCTACGATGGTTTCGCGCTGGCTCGCGTGCTGCGCACAGGCTAGATCGCCCACGCAGCGCGCTGTTGCGCAACTCCGCAGCCAGAGGCGCAAACCAGTAAACTAAGAGCAACCGTCCCGCGCAACTGCAGGGCCGCCAATTTCTACTGCAAAGGTTCTGCCGTGCAGGATCGCATCGTCATTCGCGGCGCTCGCGTCCACAATCTGAAGAACGTTGACGTGGAAATTCCCCACGAAACGCTCACGGTGCTCACCGGCGTCTCGGGGTCGGGCAAGTCGTCGCTGGCCTTTGACACGATCTACGCCGAGGGCCAGCGCCGCTACGTGGAATCGCTCTCGGCCTATGCGCGCCAGTTTTTGGAGCGCATGGAGAAGCCCGACGCTGACCACATCGACGGACTTGCGCCTGCCGTGGCCATCCAGCAGAAGAACTCGACGCGCAATCCCCGCTCCACCGTGGCCACGTCTACAGAGATTCACGACTATCTGCGCCTGCTGTTTGCCCGCTGCGGAACGATGCACTGTATCGACTGCGGCGGCATCGTGCAGCGCGACAGCGTCGATGAAGTGGCCGCAGCCGTTTTGGCGCTGAGCGAGGGCACGCGGCTCAATGTGCTCTTCCCGGTCACGATTACCGAAGCAGTGCCCGCCGAGGCCTCTGCCGCACCGGCCAAAGAGAAGACCAAAGCTGCCGCCAAAAAAGGCGCTGCGAAAAAGTCCAAGTCCTCCGCAAAAAATGCAGAGCCTTCCCCGCAGCAGGAGCTGTTGCGTCAGCGCCTGCTCGATCTGCGTCAACGCGGATTTACGCGCTTGTACCAAGACGGACGCATCTTTGAATTCTCGACGCCAGAGTCGTTGCTCGACTTGAACTTTGCTCAGCCATTTTTCGCTCTGGTGGATCGCATCGTTGTCTCGGCGGAGGAACGCGCGCGCATCGTTGACGCCGCCGAGCTGGCCTACCGGGAGAGCAGCTCCGTTCTCTTTGAAGTTGCACCCCGCGCAGGCGCAGCCGATGCAGCGCGCAAAACGCTGCAATTTTCCATCCGCTACACCTGCCGCAATTGCCAGCGTGTTTACCGCGAACCAGAGCCACTGCTGTTCTCCTTCAACAATCCGCAGGGGGCCTGCCCGCGTTGCGAAGGCTTTGGCAACACGGTGGATTACGACATTGATCGCGTCATTCCAGACAAAAATCTTTCCATTGAACAGGACGCCATTCATCCCTGGCGCACGCGCGCGCATCGCTCCCATCTGACGGACTTGCGCCGCTACGCGCGCGAGAATGGCATTGCGCTCAACGTTGCGTGGAAGAAGCTGCCGCAGGAACAACAGAATCTGATTTGGAATGGCAATGGAGCGTACCCCGGCATCCGCGGATTCTTTGAATATCTGGAGCGGAAAAAGTACAAGCTGCACGTGCGTGTTCTGCTTAGCAAATATCGCGGGTACGCCGTCTGCCCGCTCTGCCGTGGCCAGCGCCTGCGCGCGGAGGCCACAGCCGTCGTCATCGCCGGAAAAAACATCTGTGACATTTCTGCCATGACGATCTCTGGTGCGCGAAGTTTTTTTGATGCACTCACGCTGCCGCCCATGCAGATGGAGATTGCCGGACGCATTCTGGATGAGTTGCGCGCGCGCCTGCGTTATCTGGATGAAGTTGGACTGGACTACCTCACGCTCGACCGGCAATCCGCCACGCTCAGCGGCGGCGAAGCGCAGCGCGTGCAACTGGCCGCATCGCTCGGCTCACAACTCGTCGGAGCAATGTATGTGCTCGACGAGCCATCGATTGGGCTGCATCCCCGCGACAC
>JAJZMO010000367.1 GCA_021798235.1 Acidobacteriota bacterium
CCTGGTAGGCTCCGCGCCAGTGGAAGCTGTTGCCGCGCGCGTGTTCGATGCCAGATGTGTCGATGCCGCGCGCCGTCAGCACACGCTCATGCTCGCCGGTAAAGTCTTCACCGACAACGGCGATGACGCGCACCTGTGTAAAGAAGCTGGCGGCAAGGGAAAAATGCGTTGCCGCACCACCCAGGCAGCGCTCCACCTGGCCGTGCGGCGTTTCAATGCTGTCAAAAGCAACGGAACCAACGACGAGTATGGACATGCGTGCGGATAGCGATCCTTCTGGAGTTATTGCTGCAAGTATTTATTCAGAATCAGGCGCAACTTTTGCCGCGTGGCAAAGGGAATGACTGAATGTTTCGTAATGATGGCGTCGCGCAGTGCGGATCCGCACGGACAGGTGCGATTGGCTGGCTGCGCAGCCACGGCGGCGCGCACCACTTTGATGGCGTTCTCGCTGTTCTGGTTCAACACGGCAACCACCTGTTCTGTGGTGACGGCCTCATGGCCTTCATACCAGCAGTCGTAGTCGGTCACCATGGCCAGCGTGGCGTAGCAAATCTCGGCCTCGCGTGCCAGCTTGGCCTCTTGCAGATTGGTCATGCCGATGACGTCCGCGCCCCAAGAACGATAGAGATTCGACTCCGCGCGCGTGGAAAACTGCGGGCCTTCCATGCAGATATAGGTTCCGCCCAAATGCGCAGCAACTTCGGCCTTGGCGCAGGCGGACTCCAGCGTCTTGGCCGTGATGGCGCAGACGGGATCCGCCATGGAAAGGTGCGCAACAATGTCGCCCCCAAAAAAGGTTGCGCGGCGGCCATAGGTGCGGTCAATGAACTGATCGGGAATCACGAATGTCCCTGGAGCATGTTCCTTTTTCAGCGAGCCGACAGCGGAAATGGACAGAATGCTGGTGACGCCCAATTGCTTCATGGCGTAAATGTTGGCGCGGAAGTTGAGATCCGAAGGCAGAATGCGATGGCCGCGCCCGTGACGCGCCAGAAAGGCTACTTTGCGTCCTTCAAGATCGCCCAGCACCAGCCAATCCGATGGATCGCCAAAGGGTGTGCTGATCTGCTCTTCGCGCACATTCGTCAAGCCCGGCATGGTGTACAGACCGCTGCCGCCAATAATGCCAATTTCTGCGTGATGCATTCCTGCTCCCTGTGTTATCGCCATGTGCTCCTCGGCTATCTTGAAAATTCGCGTCCAAACGAACTTCGTAGCATAAACCGTTTCAGTATATCTGGCGGAATTTACTATGGAAAATCAGGACTTCTTCCGCGGACGTGCACGCACCCCATTTTGACTTTTTTTGCCCATCTGATATGGTTATGTCATGCGGCTTCACAGACAGCACCGTCATCCTCACCATCACCATGCCTCGACGGGCGTGTCGGCGAAGTCCTCTGAGCGGAATTTCTAAGCAGCACCAGGATTCAAGATTCAGATGGCCCGCAGATGCGCTCAGCATCGGCGGGCTTTTCCATGTGCGTTCCCAAACGGAGAAAAGAGAAAATGACCCCAGCAGCATCCACACAACCGCAACTTGATTTCAGCAAGCTCGACGGACTCGTCCCCGGCATCGTCCAGGACGCCACCACCGGAGCCGTGCTGATGACCGGCTTTCTGAACGAAGAAAGCTACCAAATGAGCCTGAACTCCGGCTTCGTCACCTTCTGGAGTCGCACCCGCAAAAAGCTCTGGATGAAGGGTGAAACCAGCGGCAACCGCCTGCGCATTGTTGAGGCGCTCACCGACTGCGACACCGACACGCTGCTCTTCCGCGTTGTTGTGGAAGGCGATGGCCTGGTCTGCCACGAAGGCACCGTAAGCTGTTTTACCAAACCGATTGCACTGCAAATCAAGAACGAGGCTGCGCGATGAGCACACAAAACAAACTCCGCCTGGGCATTCCCAAAGGCAGTCTGCAGGACGCCACCATCGCTCTGTTTGAGCGCGCAGGCTGGCGTATCTACGTTAGTAGCCGCTCTTATTTCCCCGGCATCGACGACACGGAGATCGAGTGCATGTTGATCCGCGCGCAAGAGATGTCGCGCTACGTGGCCCACGGCGCGCTGGATGCAGGCCTGACCGGCAACGATTGGGTCGTGGAAAACGGACTCGACGTGGCCACGGTCACCAGCTTGACCTACTCCAAGCAGAGCCGCCAAAAGGTAAAGTGGGTGCTCGCCGTGCCGGAGGATTCTCCGTACCAACGCGCTGAGGACCTGGAAGGCAAGACCATTGCCACTGAATTGGTGGAGGCGACAAAGAAATACTTCGCCAGCAAAAATGTTTCCGTGAAGGTGGAGTTTAGCTGGGGCGCGACGGAAGTGAAGCCTCCCATGCTGGCCGATGCCATCGTGGAAGTGACCGAAACCGGCAGCAGCCTGCGCGCCAACCGTCTGCGCATTATTGACACGCTAATGGAAAGCGAGACGCAGTTGATCGCCAACCGCTCCGCCTATGCCGATCCGTGGAAGAAGCAGAAGATCGAAAACATCGCGTTGATGCTGCGCGGTGCGATTGATGCTCAAGGCCAGGTTGGCTTGATGCTGAACGCACGCAAAGCCGGACTGCAAACGATTCTTGCCGTATTGCCCGCACTGAATGCGCCCACCGTCTCCACGCTGAGCGATCCGGAGTGGGTGGCGTTGAACACGATTCTCGACGAGCGCACCGTGCGCGACGTGATCCCGAAGCTGAAGGCCGCGGGCGCGACCGGCATCGTTGAGTATCCACTGAGCAAGATCGTTCTCTAACGCGAGGAAGTAAGAACGTCCATGCAAACGTACCTCATCTTTGGACGCAATGCACGGCGCACGGAAGCGTTGCTGCTGCAACTGGAGCAGCGCTCTTCCGTGGCCACGGCGCAGCTGGAGCCAGCCGTGCGGCGCATCCTTTCTGCCATTCGCCGCGAGGGCGACCG
>JAJZMO010000017.1:0-16929 GCA_021798235.1 Acidobacteriota bacterium
AACAGAATGCCTGCACGTCGGCCCATCCGCTCCGACAATGCTCCGATGCAAAGCGCGCCCACAATCGCGCTACCGTTGTACACAATCGCCAGCGTAGAAATCGTCGCATTGGAAAAGTGATGCACCGACTTCAAAAAGTCAGGATACAAATCCTGCGTGCCATGGGAGAGGCACGACATAACCGCCATAACAGCAAGGAAGTAAAAAAATCCGCCGCGGTTTTGATACAACACGCGCACAATCTGTTTCCAGCCGGGCAGTCTGTGCAGCGTCCAAGCCTCCGGCTCTGCAATCTGCAAGGACAACACGGCAATCACTACAGCCAAGGCCACGCCGCAGAAGAACAGTGCGCGCCAGCCGAAGTGTGGCTCCACGGTGCGCATGGCCACTGCGGCCAGCAGATAACCCAGCGGATACCCGGCCTGCAGAATTCCAGAAACCACGCCGCGCCTGTGTGCAGGCGTACTTTCCATCACCAACGCTGCGCCCACGCCCCAGTACCCGCCCATGCCAATTCCATACAGCGCGCGCAGCAGCAGAAACACGGTATAGTTCGGCGCAAATGGTGTGAACGCGGAGATCAAACAGAAGTACAGCACGCAGGACACCAGTGGAGCGCGGCGTCCACGCCGGTCGGCCCACAGCCCCAGCAAAAATCCACCCAGCGGACGCATAGCCAGCGTCACCGTCAGCGAAACGACAATCGCGCGTTTGCCCACGTGGAAGTGCGCCGCCAGCACATCCACAAGAAACACGAGCACAAAAAAATCAAAGGCGTCCAACACCCAACCAAGGATGCCTGCTGTGGCGGCGCAGCCCCAGCGTGCTGGCTGTGGCGTTGGCACATCCTGCGTCAGCTCTATTGGCATGGGGCTTCGTCCTCGATTACAAAGATGGCAACATGCTCCACAGCACGTGGAATCGCCAGTGCGCCGCAATATCCGGGGATGCAGCCGATGTCCAACAGATTCCAACTCTCCACGCGCAACTCTGGCAACTCCGATGCAAGCAAAGCTGCGGGCGCATCGGGTAGCAAGGAGACGCTGAACGCACGCAGCGGCAAAGCCAGCCCAACACCAATGGCCTTCAGCAATGCTTCCTTGCGCGTCCAGGCGTGAAAGCAACCGCGCAGCCACGCTTCACCCGTGAGCGTTGCCAGCGCCTTCTGCTCTGCTTCGGAAAAATACCGCTGCGGCAATTCTGGCTCAAAGGAGCGAATCGCCTCGATGTCGATGCCGATCTCGTGTCCATGCACGATGGCAGCTGCGGCCCAGTCCTGACTGTGCGACAGGCTGAAGTGCATCGATGAAGATTGCAGCTGTGGTTTCTGGCCTGCACCTGTGCTGGCAAATTGCAGTGCTTCCGGCTGGGCCGCTGTGCAGACTGCCAGCCAGCGGCGCAATCCAGCATGCGCCGCAACAAAACGCTCCCTGTGTACGGGCCGGACAAACCTCTCCGCGCGGCGCTGCTCCTCTGCGTCAAGTATTTGCCAGTCTTGTTCGGATGGTTTTGCGCTCACCGGCCATAAGATGACCTGCGCATGACCGGCAGCCGTGGGCGTTGAGCGTGCCAGCTCCAATGCCTCTGGCCAGCCACGCACGTGGAGCAACTCTGTTTGCATAAAGGCAGACTCTGCCAGCCTATGCAATTCGAGGATGGATGCGCAAGAGAAACGCGCAGATGCCATACCAGCCATCTGCGCGTTTGAGTCCACTTGCAGCCCGATCTACTGCGTCTGCACCAAGTCCGCCGCGCCCGGCTCCGTGGGAGCCAAATGCGTATGCAGGTGCCAGGGCACGCTCTCCTCTGCGTTCAAAGGATGCGTGTGTAGATAGGCAATCGCTGGCTGAATCGCCATGGGATCAATCTTCTCCTCGGCAAAGAGCGCAGACTCCTGCGCCGACTTCTGCTTCTCTCCCAAACGGCGGTAGAGGATCGCCAAGTTGTAGTGCGCGGCCAGATCATCCGGGTCCAGCGCCTGTACGGCTTGGTACTCTTTGCAGGCGGCCAGGTAATCGTGCTTCTGGTACTCCGCGTGGCCTAACTCTTCCAGAGCCGCGCGCGATTGCGGAGCCTGCTGCACCACCGATTGCAAGTCGGCAATGGCTGCATCCAGATTGCCTTGCTTCTCCTCAACCAACGCCAGATAGTACAGCGCGCGTGGATTGCCCGGATGCAATTGCAGCGACTTCTCCAGATTCGAGCGGGCCGATGCGTACTTCTCCCAGGGAATCTCCGCTACGGCCACGTTGGTGTAAGCGTCCGGATAGTCCGGGCGCAGCGTGGCCACATGCTCGAAGGCCTCGGTGGCGTCGGCATATTGCAGATCATCCAGCAGCGTGATGCCGTAATTGTTCCAGCGCATCCACGTTGGGTTGTCCTTGGGATTGGGAGCCTCCGGCACATTGGATCCAATCTGCAATGTGCGCACACGCTCCGCCATGCGCACCACTGGATACGGCGGGTGATGCTGGCCCAGCACGAAATCCAAATAATCTTGGCGGAAGTGTCGATAGTTCACGCGCGCCGTCACCGTCAACGGACCTCGCGCATCCGGCGGCACGTGGAACTGGTACCGTACCAGCGTCGAGCGTCCGCTCTGGACAGTCACATCGTAGGCAACGCTGCGCCGCGCCCACACCTCATGCTGATCGAGATAATGCCCATCCTTGTCGATCATGCGATTGGTAAAGCTGTGCGCGCGCGGATCGAGCTGGCCATTCGGCTGCAAGTAGCCGCTGTGCGCCAACACCTTGCCGCTGGCGTCCTGCACCAGAAATTCCACCCAGGCCTCGAAGAAGTCGCGCTGCTCTGGGATCAACGAGTGCCCGATCATTTTGTTCTGGATGACCACGCGCGCCTCCACCGTTGCGCCCGGCTCCAAGGTGTACGCCACTGTGCCCAGCGGAGCGATCAGTGCGGGCTGGCCCGCAATCCGCAGAGCAAACACATCCACGTTCAAGCGGTCATCCTGCAAAAACTGCTCCGTCTTTTTCGTCTGCTGATCGTAGTGGTAATACGTGGGGATGGCCGTGTTGCCTGCCGTCCAACGGTGGCTGGCGATCTTGCCCTGCTTGGCACCATAGTCCGGGTCCACCAGCGGAACCTGTTTCATGTGGCAGTTCTGACAGGTCTGGTAATCCTTGGTGTAAAACGTAAGCGGATTCCGGTGCGAGAACGAAGTGTTCTGCCACTCGTCAAAAACCGTGAAGGCGCGCAGCCACTTGTAGTCATCTTCCATGCGGGGCAGTGCAGCTTTGTGGCAGCTCGCGCAATACTCCGGCGACTTATAAAAGTCCTTCATCACCGCTTTTGCGTGCCGGTCTGGATGCGCCAGAATCTCGTCAAAACTCACCTGCCCCGGAATCGGCTGGCCTTGGGCATCCAGCATCACAGCAGGAATGCCCATCACGTACGACCCCGTTCCATACGTCGGCTGCAACTTGGCGATCGAATGACAGACCATGCAGGTGACGCCATCCTTATCAAAAGGCCGCTTGGCGTGCGAATCCGGCGTGAGTACGCCGGAAAACAATGCGATGGGATTGTGGCAGCCCTCGCAATGGCGCGAATACTGAATCCCTTTGCTTTGAATCAGCAGGTTGACATTCTTGATGTAGAACGGCTCGCGGAAGGCATTGGCATGGGCGCTCTGCCGCCACTGGTGATAGGCGTCCTGATGGCAATGCGCGCAGTACTCCGCCGTGGGGAAGGCTCCGGGCTGGATAAAATCATTGCCCACAATCTGTGCATTGCTGGGCCAAAAGGGATGCTCCGCTCCAAAGCGAAAGTCATACGTCTTGCGCACGGTGGCGGCATACGCTGCGCGCTGCGTGGCGAAGTCGCCATCTGCATGAGCCGTCTTGACACCGCGCGCCATCCACACTGTCAACGAGGCCGCAACGCACAGGAAGGCAACCACTGCCACGCGAAGTGTCCGAATCCGGGAAACATGTATTTGCTTCATGGTTGTCTCTCCGCTATCGTTCAGCGGCCTACTTGGCCGCACGCATCTTGCGACGCGCCTTCTTCGGCGCATGTTTGTCATATACGCTGGGCACTACGCCCTTGCCTTCTTCCACCATGAAGTAGCGGTCCGTGGATGGCAGCTTGACCTGCTCCGTTTGTCCATCCGGCCAGTGGATTTCGATCGCGTCAATCTTCGTGCTCTGTCCCAGGCCAAAGTGCACACGCTGATCATTGGAGGAGGCAAAACTGCCGCCGCTCAATACATCCCCGCGCTGGCGCATTCCGCCCGCAGTCAAATAAACCGTTGCGCCCACAGCATCGCGCGGGCTTTTTCCAGTTCCAACTAATTGCAGGCCTACCCAGTGGTTGTTATCGTCGTTCACATTGCGCAAGAGCGCGGGCGGGCCATCCAACTGGTTGATAACCACATCGATCTTTCCGTCATTAAACAAGTCGCCGAAGGCTGCGCCACGGCCTTCATAGGTTTCAGCCAGCGCGGTTCCCTTCACCGCAGGCATCGTTTCAAATTTCTTGCCTTCCAAATTGCGAAACAACAATGGCCGCTGCGCAAATGTGGTGCCCCAATTGTTTTGATCGACCTGAGGATAGACATGGCCGTTGGCGACAAAGATGTCCTTCCATCCGTCATTGTCAAAGTCCAGAAAGCCGTTGCCCCAACCAAGAAACGGAATTGTGACATCGGCAATGCCTAGCGGATAGCTGACGTCGGTAAAGTTTGCGTCCCCATCGTTGCGGTAGAGCGGATTGTAGTCGTCAGAAAATGTCGTATTGTAAATGTCGATCAGGCCATTGTTGCGATAGTCGCCCACGCCAATGCCCATCGAGGCTGTCTCACGGCCCATTTCATTCAGCGCATAACCAGAGCTGTAGCTGTCATCTTCAAATGTGCCGTCCCCCTTATTGATATAGAGGTAGTTCGGCGTGGAGTCGTCGGCGACCAACAGGTCTGGCTTGCCATCGTTGTTGACGTCCACGAAGAGCGAAGTCAGACCGTAATAATGATTGGGGTCATCCACTCCCGCCTTCACACTCGTATCCGTAAAAGTACCGTCCCCGTTGTTATGGAAGAGATGATCGCCCTCGCCCTGCAAGCCGCGCGGACCACACATCACATTCACACCGCGAAAGGCACAGCTTTGCAGTGCATTGCCCGCAGCGCCGGGGTCGGGTGGATGTGCAATGTCGTAGTGAACATAGCCCGGCACAAACAGATCCAGCAATCCATCGCCGTCGTAGTCGCCCCAGGTCGCGCCCGTCGACCAGTTGCCCAGCGTCACGCCCGCCTTTTCCGCCACGTCCGTAAATGTGCCGTCGTGGTTGTTGTGGTACAAGCGATTCTTGCCAAAGTTGGAAACATAGATGTCCGGCCAGCCATCATTGTCGAAATCCGCAATGGCCACGCCGATGCCCCAGCGGTCATTGGTGACGCCTGCCTTCGCAGCTACATCCGTAAACGTGCCGTCGTGATTATTGTGGAAGAGCGCCGCGTGCGGAGGTGTCGTCTTGCCCGTCAACGCGTCATAGGTTGAGCCATTGACGATGTAAATGTCCAACCAGCCGTCGTTGTCATAATCAATCAGCCCCACCCCGGATCCATTCGCCTCAATAATGTAGCGCTTCTGCGGCGTGCCAATGACGTGCTGCCACTTGGCCAGACCCGCCTGTGCGGCAATGTTTTGGAACACGATGGGGCCAGAATCGACATAGCCGCCGGCAGTAATGGGGCGCTTGTCTGCATCGAGCACCGGCGCATAATTGCCCGCCGTAGCCACGCCGCCACCAACTGGCTGCGGTTCTGTCTTTGCGGCAGCAGGCGCTGGCGCGGCCATGCCCGCAGTATTTTGCGCAGGGAGAACACGCCCCTGCGCTAGAAAAACAACCGCGCACAGACTCGTAAGAACACGCGCTCTGGAAAAGAAGAATCCTGAAAAATTCTTGGGCATACCGGTCGCACATCCAAACTGCAAAGGATTTTCGAAGCTCGATTGTGCCCAAGTGTACTATTCAGAAATTAGGTATGTCTCCATCGAAAGTTGGAGATTGTGATTCTTTTCACACTGTGCTGCCGCTCAGCGCCTCGTCGGTGACCAGATCCGCACCATCGCCTGTCATTCGCTCCAGCACCGTCTTTAGCAACACATACAGCACGGGGATAAAGAAAAGGTTCAGCACTGTGGACAGCAACATACCACCCACAATGGTCGTGCCCACGGAGTGTCGGCCGAGTTGTCCAGCTCCGTTGGCGAAGACCAAGGGCAGCACGCCAAGAATAAACGCAAACGATGTCATCAGAATTGGACGCAACCGCAACTCTGCCGCTTCCATGGCCGCGTCGGCAATCGTGCGCCCCTGCTTCCGCAACTGTTCAGCAAACTCGACGATCAGAATCGCATTCTTCGCCGCCAGACCAATCAGCATGACCAAACCGATCTGGCAATATACGTCATCCGGCAATCCGCGCAGCGACTGCGCTGAAAGCGCTCCCAGCACGGCCATCGGCACCGAAAGCAGAATAATGAACGGCAGCACGAAACTCTCGTAGAGCGCGGCCAGCGTCAGATATACCACCAGAACGCCCAGCCCGAAAATGATCGTAGCCTTGCCGCTGGATTCGATTTCTTCCAGCGCCAAACCCGACCACGAGTACGTCATGCCCTGCATCATGTACTGATGCGCCAGATCCGTCATCGCACGCAGCCCTTGGCTGGAACTGACGCCCGGCGCGGCTGAGCCAACAATCTCCGCCGAGCGGAACAAGTTGTAATGGCTAATCACCTGCGGAGCTGCCGCCTGGTGCATCGTCACCAGATTATCAAGCGGAATCATCTGGTTATTGCCAGAGCGCACATAGAACTGGCGCATATCCTGCTGCGTGCGACGGAAATCACGGTCGGCCTGCACATAGACGCGATAGGAACGATTGTTGAAGTTGAAGTCGTTCACATACTCCGACCCCATGTAAACCTGCAGTGCATCGGTGATCTGGTTGAGCGGGACATCCATCGCCTTGGCCTTTTCCCGGTCAATCTCCACCTGCACCAGAGGATCGTTCGCAGTAAAGCTGGTGAAGAGTCCGCGCAAATCCTTGCGCTGACGACTGCCCGCAACAATCTGGTGCGCCACGCGATCCAAATCGCCGAGCGTATTGCGACCTGTGTCCTGCAACTCAAATTGAAAACCGCCAAAGCTGCCAATGCCTTGAATGGCGGGTGGCTCAAAGGCGATGATCAGTCCCCCGGGAATCATGAATAACCGCGGCTGCACGCGCGCCACAACAGATGCAGCGGAGTGCGCCGCACCGGGGCGATCTTCAAACGGCTTGAGCGCGACAAAGATCAATCCGTAATTCGGTGCATTGCCAGAAAAGCTAAATCCAGAAACCGCAAATGCTCCTTCGACCTCGGGCACCGTGCCCAACACCTTGACGGCCTGATCGGCCAGGTTGGCAGTGTAGGACAAGGAAGCTCCCTGCGGCGCTTGCACCTGCATAATGATGTAGCCTTGATCCTCTTGCGGCACAAAGGCCGTGGGCACGTGTTGATACATGTAGACCGTGGCCACCAGCCCGCCGACAAAGAGCGCCAGCATCGCATACCGCCAGCGCAACACCACATGAATCGTGCTGGCATAGGCGCTGGCCAGGCCCTTGATGCTGCGATCGACAGCGGCCAGCAGTCCGTGGTGCATCTCCTCACGACGCAGGAACAACGCTGCTAGCGCAGGCGAAAGCGTCAGCGCGTTAAAGGTGGAAATCGCAATGGAAAATGCAATGGTCAACGAAAACTGTTTGTAGAGAATGCCCGTGGTTCCCGGGAAAAAGGAGACCGGAACAAAAACGGCAATCAGCACGAGTGAGGTGGCAATCACCGCGCTGGTGACCTCGCGCATGGCAATCGAGGTTGCCTGCGCCGCATCGGCAATCCCTTCAGACAAATGCCGCTGCACATTCTCAATAACGACGATGGCGTCGTCCACCACCAATCCCGTGGCCAGCGTGATGCCAAAGAGCGTCAGGGAGTTGATGGAGAAATCAAAAATCTTAATGAATGCAAACGTTCCCACCAGCGAGACCGGAATCGTAATCGCGGGGATCAGGGTCGATCGCCAGTCCTGCAAAAAGAAAAAGATGACGATAATGACGATGCCAATCGCCTCGGCCAGCGTTTGCAGCACCTCGCGGATGGAAGCGCCGACAACCGTGGTCGTGTCAAAGGCCACGGCGTACTTCAACCCCGGCGGAAATTGCTTGGACAACTCCGCCAGCGCGGCTTTGGCGTTTCGGTCCACGTCCAGCGCATTGGCATTGCTCAACTGCTGAATGCCCACGCCGATCGCGTACATGCCGTCATACTTCAAATCACTCGCGTAGGTCTCCGCACCCAGCTCTGCGCGCCCTACATCCTTCAGCAACACGATCCCGTTGGGCGTGTTCTTCACAACAATGTTGTCAAATTGCTGCGGATCGCTGAGTCGTCCTTCCACATTGACGGAAATCTGATAGCTCTGCTTTGCGTTGGCCGGTGGCGCGCCCAACTGTCCAGCGGCCACCTGCACATTCTGCTCTTGCAGTGCGCTAACCACATCGGTTGCCGTCAGGTTGCGTGCAGCCAAACGCACCGGGTCCAGCCAGATGCGCATGGCGTATTTGCGCTCGCCAAAAATGATGACATCCCCGACGCCATCCACGCGCTTCAGCGCGTCTTTGACGTAAAGATCCACATAGTTACTGATGAACTGATTGCTGTACTGGCCATGGTCCGCATAAAAACCAGCAGCGAAAACAAAGTTACTGTTGGCCTTGGTGATGCTGATGCCAG
This sequence comes from Acidobacteriota bacterium, assembly GCA_021798235.1. Next base: position 8,808 of record JAJZMO010000017.1, read on the forward strand.
TATTGATGACCTCTTGCGGCAGCCGACCCTGCGCGCTGGCCACGCGGTTCTGCACATCCACCGCCGCGATATTCAGGTCATAGCCGGTTTTAAAAGTGATCGTGATCTGGCTGGTACCGTCGTTGCCGCTGGTGGAGGTCATGTAGCGCATGCCCTCAACGCCGTTGATCTGCTCCTCCAGCGGAATCGTTACCGCCGACTCCACCACTTGCGCATTCGCGCCCACATAGTTGGCTGCGACCACCACCTGTGGCGGAGCCAGTTGCGGATACAGCGAGATGGGCAGGCTCGGAATGACCACTGCGCCAGCCAACACGATCAGCAGCGCACAAACGGTGGCAAAGACCGGCCTGCGAATGAAGAAGTCAACGAACACTGCGTAGATCCTTTCCAAAAACCAGCGACTAGCTGTCAGCTCTTAGCGATTCGTCGTGGATTTTCGCCACGGATCGCGCCATCCATTTCCTAACAAGTTCAGCAATACGCGCAGCAGCTACGGCAGCGGCTGCACCGGCATCCCATCCGCCAGGAACTGCGTGCCGGAAAGAATTACGCGGTCGCCGGGATGCAAACCATCCTTCACCTCATACGCATTGTTGCTGGCATCGCCCAGCACTAACGCACGTTGGTGAGCGATGAATCCCCCTTGGGATGGCTCGGCCACGTACACAAACGGCTGCCCACCCACGCGAATCACTGCGAGCACCGGCACGGTCGGCGCACTGGCCGTGGCCCAGACCACACGCGCGCGCACCATCTGCGCATTGCGCAGTACGTCGCGGGAAACATGCACCTCGGCCTTGGCCAGAATGCCTTGCAGTTGGTTGTCCACTTGCGGAGAAACAAAGCTGATCGTGGAGTGGTCGAGCACATTGCCCTGCTCATCGGTCAACTCCACGGGCAGCCCAACGCGAATGCGCGCAGCCCGCTCCGCCGGTATATATATGTAGGCCTCAAGCTGCTGGTTCTCATCCACCGTCGTCAGCACGGTGCTGGAACTCACATAGTCCCCCACATGCACCGGAATATCGCCCACCACGCCCGCAAACGGAGCAGTGATGTGGTAGTAGGCCAGTTGCTGTTGCGCAGATTTACGCGCGGCCACGGCTGCCTCATAATCTGCCTTGGCATTGCGGTAGGCCTGGTCGGCCTGCTGCATCGCATCCTGGCTAATGATGCCTGCGGCAAATAACTTGCGCTGGCGCTCCTCATTGCTCTGGTTGTACTGGTAGACGGCCAACTTCTGCTGTTCCGTCGATGCCTGTTGATCCACAATCGCCTGCTGCTGGCGCGGGTCGATCTCCATCAGCTTCTGCCCCGCCTGCACCTGGTCCCCAGAGTGAACATAGATCTGGGTTAAGTTGCCGCTGACCTGCGGCTGCATCGTCGCCGAGCGACGCGACTTGATCGTGGCCACGTAGGTGTCCGCCTCCGGCACCTTTTGCAGCACCACCGCTTCCACCTTTACGGGCATGGCGGCCATGTGCGCCTGTGGAGCTGCCGCAGGGGCACTCGAACATGCCGTCGTCCACAGCCCCAGCACCACCAACAGCGCAGGCTGGATGATTTGCGTTGCCGTCCAATGTTTCAATCCTTACTCCTTCGTCATGGTTCCAACAGCCCAAGCTGTCTTTTATGTCTTTGGGGATGTCCTGGAGATGTCTCTGCGGATCCGATGCGCTCCGATCCGTTTTGGATTCAAAAGTTTGCTTCCCCCGATGACCGCAGATTGCCTTTGCGGCCTGCTGCCGATACCGGCTGGGAATCTCCGCGATCTTGTCTAGAATACGCAAGACGAAGGAGCGCGGTTCCGCTAGGATGGCTTGCCTGCGCAAAACAAGCGCAGCTCGAGCTGCGTTTGTAATAGTTTCGCAGCAATTGCATTTCTATCAGTGCAGGCTCGCATATTATGGACACAAAACTAACCCGACCAATACAACGATTGTTGGCTGCCCTCACTGTATTCTTGCTATCGGCAGTTTCGGCCAAGGCAGCATCGCCGACGGCCGCGCCGCTGACCCTGTCCGACGCCATTGCCATTGCTTTGCAGCACGGGCAGCAGCACCAGCTTGCCCAAGACGAAACCCGCCTTACCCAAGCTGAGGTACAACGGACGCAGGCTGCGCTGTATCCACAAATTTCCTTTACGGAAGCAGCCCTGCTCGGAGACGATCCTGTCTATGTCTTCGGCTCCCACTTGCGCCAAGCCCGTTTTACAACTGCGGACTTCGCACTGCCCGCTCTGAACCAGCCGAACGCCGTGGACAACTTCACCACCCGGCTGAGCGGCAACTGGGTTGTATTTGATTCCTTCGCCAGCATCGAGCACATCCATCAGGCGCGCGCACGGCAGGCCGCCACACAAAAGGCGCTCGCACGTACCGATCAGGAATTAATCGCACACACCATCGCCGCTTATACGAACTGGGTTTTGGCGCGGAAGCTGGAGTCCATGGCACAACAGACCGTAAACACAGCCGCCGCCCTGGCGCAAAGTAGTGAGACGCGCCTGCAGGCAGGAACCACCGTGGCCGCCGATGCCATGGCTGCCAATGTTAACTTGGCGATGCGGCAACAGGCCTGGCTGGACGCACAGAGTCAGACTGAAATCGCGCGCGCGCAATTGGAGGCAATCCTCGGCGTGGATTTACCCGCCACGCAGCTGCCGGTCGCCGATCTGGCCGCGCCCTCACTTCCTCTGCCCTCGCTGCAACAGGCCGAAGAACAAGCGCTGCAACACCGCACGGACATGCAGGCTGCCACCTTAGCTCTGGCCTCCCAAACCTTCGGCGTGCGCGGAGCCAAGGCGGGCTTTGGCCCCAGCATTCACGTCTTCGGAGACTACGAGGCCGATAATCCCTCGCTCGTATCGGGAGGCAACACCAACTGGATGATTGGAGCTGAGTTGCGCATCAATCTATTTGACCGCACGCGCGCTGCAGAACTTGCCGCAGCCAACGCAGAGAAAAGTCTTGCGATGGATCAACAACGCTCCCTGCACACAGACGTTCTGCTGGAAGTGCGTCAGGCATATTTCTCCGCAATGGCCGCGGAGAAGATGCTTGCCGTTGCACAAGGCGCCATCGCGCAGTCGCAAGAAAGCCTGCGCATCACGCAAAACCGTTACGATGCCGGCCTGACCACCATCACAGAACTTTTGCGCGCGGAAGATGCAGCCCGCCTCAGTCGTATCAATTATTGGCAAGCCGTCGCACATTCCCTGACGGCTCGGACAACGCTGGATCTGGCAACGGGAGCGTTAACGACACAATCCCCAGTGGTGACACAATGAATAAGAATTTTTCTCGCTTCCATCTTTTCTCCTCGTCGGGAGTTTTCTTGTTGAGCGCGGGCATGATCGCCTGCTCGCACAGCCCGGCACCCAACCCCACGGCTCCGCTCCTGCTGCACAGCGGCGACGTCGTTCAGGCGCAGGAGACCCCTGTCGCAGACGCGATCCAAGCCATCGGCACGGTTCAGGCGGTCGAACAGGCGCAACTGGCACCCCAGACATCGGGGACTATCCTTTCCATCTCCGTACACCAGGGCAGCCGCGTCCATGCTGGCCAGGTGCTTGCCCGTATCAATCCCGCTTTGCCTCAAGCCGGACTGCAAGCGGCACAAGCCAGCCTGTTGGCCGCACAAAACGCCAGTGAGGCCGCACAAAGCGAATACAGTCTGGCGACATCCACCCTGCAACGCTATCAACTCCTCCGCGAAAAGCAGTCGGTGAGCGCCCAGGAATTTGATGAAGTCCAGCAGCGCGCACAGGCGGCACAAGCCAATCTGCAGGCGGCCCACGCCGCTGAAGCCCAAGCCCGAGCCGCAGTTGCGCAAGCATCCACGCAGGCCTCCTACAGCCAGATCCGCGCTCCCTTTGACGGAATCATCACCGCGCGAATGGCCGATCCCGGTGCCCTGGCCACTCCAGGAGTGCCGCTGTTGGCCGAGGAAAGTACAAGTCAATATCGCCTGGAGGTCAACGTGGATGAGCACGATCTCACCTTCATCCACTTGGGATCGCCGGTGACGGTGTCCTTGGATCTGCCGCAGCTGCAGAAAATTTCGGGAACGATTTCTGAAATCAGCCCTGCAGCGGATGTGTCGAGTCGCAGCTTTATCGTAAAAATTTTGCTGCCCCAGAACCCCCTGCTGCGCAGTGGCCTGTATGGCAGCGCCAATTTTTCCCGTGGACAGCGCATGGCGCTATTGCTGCCCCAAAAATTTGTCATCCAAACGGAAAACTTATCGGAAATTTATGGGATCAGCAGCATGCATTCCGTCCAGCTTCGCTACATCACGCTCGGCCAGCAGCATGGAGATCGCGTGGAAGTTCTCTCGGGTCTCACCCCGGGCGAATTCGTCCTGCCAGCTTCCCTAGGCAGCCAGTGGGATGGAAAACAAGTTGAGGTGCTGCCATGAATCCAAAAACAGGAATCGCTGGACGCATCGCGCGCGCCGCGATTCATTCGCCGCTGACACCACTCTTTGTGCTTTTTTCCCTGATGGTGGGAGCCTTTGCCATCTGGAAAACGCCGCGCGAAGAGGAGCCACAAATTGTCGTCCCCATGTTGGACGTAATCGTCTCCATGCCCGGCTCTGAGCCGCAAGAGGTGGAACAGCGCATTAGCATTCCGCTCGAACGTCTCTTGCGACAGATTCCCAACGTCGAATACGTTTACTCGATTTCCCGCCCCGGCAGCAGCCTGCTGATTGTGCGCTTTCTGGTTGGATCGAGCCAGGAAAATGCCCTGGTGCAAACGTACAACAAGTTGTACGCCAACTTGGACCTTCTGCCTCCCGGCGTTGCTCCTCCGGTGATTCAGGCCCGCTCCATTGATGATGTTCCGATACTGGCGCTTACTTTGTGGGGGAAAAATTACAACGCCTACCAACTGCGTCATATTGCGGCAGCACTGAAAAATCAGGTAAAACAAACCGACAACGTATCAGAGGTCAACATTCTTGGCGGACAACGGCGGCAACTGCGTGTAGTCTTATCGCCGGAGAAATTGGCCGCGTATAACCTTAGCCCCGGTCAAATTTTTCGCACCTTGCAATCTGCCAACGCCCGCGCTCAGGCTGGCTCCTTTGCCAGCACGAATCAGCAATTTCTCGTCGACGCTGGGCGATTGCTTTCCAACGCCACCGATGTTCAAAATACCGTCGTCTCGGTCTATCAAGGCCATCCAGTTTTCCTGCGCGATGTGGCCAAAGCCGTTACCGATGGACCGGAAGAGCCAGCCAATTATGTGTTTTTTGCCAACGCGGCCGGAGCAAAAACCACCTTGGATGCACCCGTTGGCGTGGATATGCCCGCGGTCACCCTTACCGTTGCCAAACGGAAAGGAACCAACGCCACACTGGTTGCCAATCATGTATTGGAGCGCTTGCAACAATTGCGCGGCACTGTCATTCCCGAAGACGTCACCATTACAACCACGCGCAACTATGGAGAGACCGCGAAGGAAAAATCCGACGCACTGTTGGAACACCTGCTCCTGGCCATCCTCTCCGTCACGTTGCTGATCGCCGTTGCCCTCGGCTGGAGAGAGTCCGGGGTGGTGCTACTCACCATTCCCGTCACTCTGGCCTTCACGCTGGCTATTTTTTACTTCTATGGCTACACGCTGAATCGCGTCACACTCTTTGCGCTCATCTTCAGCATTGGCATCTTGGTCGATGACGCCATCGTGGTCGTGGAGAATATCGTGCGCCACTTCCGACTTCCCTCCTGCCAGGATCATTCCTTGTCAGAAGTTGCAGTCGGGGCCGTGGATGAGGTCGGCAATCCAACGATTTTGGCTACCTTTACCGTGGTTGCCTCGATCCTGCCGATGGCCTTTGTTCGCGGCCTGATGGGTCCCTACATGCGGCCCATCCCCGTTGGGGCCTCTGCCGCCATGCTGCTTTCTTTGCTGGTGGCCTTCGTGCTCGCGCCCTGGGCTTCCTTGCGCCTGCTGCACCACACTGCCAAGCACGCTGCGACACAACCAGCAGAGTCAGAGTGGATTGCGCGCCTCTATCGTCGCGGCATGCAGGCTTTGATCGTGAAGCCTCGGACGCGATACCTCTTCCTCGGCAGTGTGGTCCTGCTCTTGCTGCTCTCCGTTGCGCTCATTCCTCTGAAGCTTGTCAAAGTAAAAATGCTGCCCTTTGACAATAAAAATGAGTTCCAAGTGATCGTGAACATGCCGGATGGCAGCACGCTCGAACAGACCACGCGCCTGACGCAAACCTTGGGAGCGTATCTGGCGCAACAACCGGAAATCTTGAACTACCAAATCTATGCAGGCACCTCTGGCCCATACAACTTTAATGGGTTGGTGCGGCACTACTTTCTGCGGCAGCAGCCCAATCAAGCCGACATACAGGTCAACCTGTTGCCCAAAGAGCAGCGCAGCCTGCAAAGCCACGCCATTGCCCGGCGCATCCGGCCCGAACTGGACACGATCGCCGCACCCTTCGGAGCACGGATTGCCGTCAGCGAAGTGCCCCCCGGCCCTCCCGTTTTGCAAACACTCGTTGCCGAAATTTATGGCCCCGACATGCAGCAACAAACGCAGATCGCGCAGCAGGTGAAGCAAATCTTTCAGCAAACGCCCGGCGTCGTGGATGTGGATTGGTATGTCGAAGATCCCCAGACCCAATACGATCTGCGCGTTGACCCAACCAAAGCCGCACTGGCTGGCGTCGATGCAACTCAGGTCGCCAATACCCTCACGCTCGCACTCCACGGCATGGATGCCGGACTGCTTCACGTCCCCTCTGCGGTGGAAAGTATCCCCATCCACGTGCAACTGGATCGAGAAGATCGCTCCAGCATCGACCAACTGCAAAACATAAAACTGCCCACCGCCAACGGCGGACAAGTATCGCTTAGCGAAGTGACGCAGCTCCAGAAAACCACGCTCCAGCCCAGCATTTATCGCAAGAACATGCGCCGCGTGATCTATGTGACCGGGGACATGGCAGGCGGTGCGGAAAGTCCCGTCTACGCAATTTTGAAAATGAATCGCGCCTTGGATCAACTGCACCTGCCCCAGGGATACAAATTGGAGCGCTACAACGCCGTCCAGCCTGATTCCACACTCCACTACGCAATGAAGTGGGATGGAGAGTGGCAGGTTACGATCGAGGTCTTCCGCGACTTGGGCATCGCTTTCCTTGGATCCCTGCTCTTGATTTATGTCCTTGTGGTCGGTTGGTTCCGCTCTTTCCTGGCACCGCTGCTTATCATGGCCCCGATTCCTCTAACGCTCATCGGCATCCTGCCTGCCCACGCACTTACCGGTGCCTTTTTTACGGCAACTTCGATGATTGGCTTCATCGCTGGCGCAGGCATCATCGTGCGCAATTCCATCATCCTCGTTGACTTCATTGGGCAGCGCCGCGAGGAGGGACTGCCGCTGGCCGAGGCAGTCATCGACGCCGGAGCCGTGCGCTTACGCCCAATTTTGCTTACGGCTGCGGCTGTCATTTTGGGAGCCAGTGCAATTCTGTCGGATCCCATCTTTCAGGGGCTGGCTCTATCTCTCATGGCGGGTGGAGTTGCATCCACACTCTTGTCTTGCGTCACGGTGCCGCTGCTTTATTACATGGTCGAAAAACGCACACACGACGCAAACACTCTTGCCCTGGCGCACGCCGTTGCCTGTGCTCCCGACACCCTATCTAAGGAGGAAAAGCAATGAACGCTGAACGTACACTACGCTTGCTTGCTGGATTCATGGTGCTGCTAACCCTGTCCCTCGGCTTTTGGTGGAACCACTATTTCTACCTGGGCACGGCGTTGGTTGGCTTCAATCTTTTGCAATCGGCTTTCACAAACTGGTGCCCGGCAATGTGGCTTTTGCAGAAATTCGGCCAAAACTAGCGAGCGAAGAACACTCGTAAATCCAACCATCGCCGGATTTTGGCTGCGGCTTCACACCCCGTCCTCCTCCAGAATCCGGTTGACGCGCCTTGCCCGCAAACGCTACCATGGCGGTATGCGTACCCGCTCCACCATGGCCAAGATGTGTTGCATGTGCCTCCAGTCCATGCTGCGCCGGGCCTCTGTGTGAGCCGCTGATTCAAGCACCAAAAAGCCAGTTCACCCGAACAACCCCATCGCAGCAAA
>JAJZMO010000017.1:17029-18564 GCA_021798235.1 Acidobacteriota bacterium
CTGCCGCGCAAGTTCAAAATCTCCGTCACCGGCTGCCCGCTGTGGTGCTCGTATCCAGAGATCAACGAAATCGGCCTGACGGCTGTGCACCGAGGCAGTGAAATCGGCTACGCGCTGCGCGTCGGCGGCGGCCTGTCCACTGCGCCCCATCTTGGCGTCAAGCTGAACGCCTTCATCCGTCAGGATCAGGCGATCGACGCCATGCGCGCCGTGGCGCAACTCTTCAACGATCAACAAGTGCTGCGCGAAAGCCGCGACCGCGCCCGCATGAAGTATCTCTTTCTGCGCGAAGGTTGGGACGCGGAACGCTTCTTGAATGAACTGCACGCGCGCATGGCCTACCGGCTGGACTCCGCCGACGGCACCACGGAACACGTCCCGGACGATGTGCTGCGCGACCACGTCGGCATTCACGCGCAAAAGCAGGAGGGCCTGCACTACGTCGGCGCATCCGTACTCGGTGGACGCTTGAGTGGCGAGCAGCTGGAGGCCGCAGCCGAGTTGGCCGAGCGCTTCGGCAACGGCAGCCTGCGCACAACCATCATGCAGAATCTCGTCTTCGTCAACATTCCCAAGGCGCGCTCTGCGGAGCTGGCCCACGAGCTGCAACAGATCGGCCTGCATGTGGACGGAAGCTTCTTCCGCCGCGGCACCATCGCCTGCACCGGCACGGAGTATTGCAAGCTGGCCCTGACCGAGACCAAGGGCTTTGCGCGCTGGCTGGTCGATGAGATGGAGACTCGCTTGCCAGAATTTGACCAGCAGTTGAAGCTCAATGTCACCGGCTGCACCAACAGTTGCGGCCAGCACTGGATCGCCGACATTGGCATCGTCGGCAAAAAAATCAAGCATGAAGGCAAGATGGTCGACGCCTACTACTTCTGCCTGGGTGGAGCATTAGGCGAACACGCAGGCATCGCGCGCACGCTGGGCTACCGCTGCCCGGCCACGCAGATTCCTGACGCCATCGAGCGCCTGCTGCGCAGCTATCTGCGCCAGCGGAAGCCCGGAGAAAATCTGCGCGCCTACTTCGCTCGTAACAGCAATGAGGAACTGCACGCGCAACTGGAAGGCAAAGAAGTGGCTGCAACAGCACCAGCACTGGCTGCGGAATAAGCGGCTGCATTTTCTGCGGAGAACGAATCCATGACCGTGGCACGCAAGGGCGTGGTGTATCTGGTGGGTGCCGGGCCGGGCGATCCCGAACTGCTGACGCTGCGCGCCCTGCGCCTGCTGGAAAGCGCCGACGCCGTGCTGCATGACGGCTTGGTGCCGCAGGCGATTCTTAACCTCATTCCACCCAGCGCACAGCTAACCAACGTTGAAAAACGCTGCGGGCAAAAGCGCATCACGCAGGCAGAAATTCACGCGTTGATGATCGCCGCAGCGCGCGACGGTCACAGCGTTGTTCGCCTCAAAAGCGGCGACCCGCTCGTCTTTGGCCGCGCCGCAGAGGAAATCGAAGCCCTCCGCGCTGCCGGGGTTCCCTTGGAAGTGGTTCCCGGCATCACGGCAGGCTTTGCCGCTGCGGCCTC
>JAJZMO010000112.1 GCA_021798235.1 Acidobacteriota bacterium
TGGCCAAAACTGCCAAAAGCAGTCCCGGCCCTGTGTCCTCCGGTTCAGGACGCGGGCGCAGGGCTTCGTCGCTGCCCGCCTCGGACAGGGCTTCACCCTGCCCCCTGGCGGACCGCTCCACTTTCGCGGACATCTGACGCAATGCCCTCCGCATCGTCATGGCGGATTCCACTCCTCCTCGTTCGGCCCTTCATCCGCCACGGCGGACTAATACGGCCTCGGCTGACTTCTCGCTCCGGCTCGACACCGTCGCCCTTTCAGGCATAAGGCGAGATCTCCCCAGGTAAGAACGCACTCCTTCACTGCACGACCGCCGAATCTACGCCACCGAGCTTTGGTCACAAGAGCTTCGCGGCCATTGGCCCGCTCGCCCTGCTCGGAAACGCCTTCTATCCGGTTCTTGTTCATCGGCCCGCAGATTCGTTCCACGCTTCCTCCCCACACTCGGTCGCCCTCATGCAGTTGCGCTTCACTTCACTCACCGTGACCAGCTTGTGACGGGACTTGCACCCGTAAGAGTGCGCCCATGCTGGGCGCACCAAAAAAATCACCCCATACCTCGTCAGAGATATGGGGTGAAATTGCATTGGCGTGCGCAGCACGCGTTTGCCTGGACGGCGAGTCCCGTGCGCCGAGCACCTTACCGCGTCATCAGGTAATGCACCTGCTGCTCGATTTCGGCAATCGCCACCGGCTGCAGTTGATGGCTCTTGAGTGCCAAATTCAACTTCGCCAACGGACCATGCTTCAACTGCTCCCACTCGGCTGCCCGTGCCGTCACTTCGCGTGAAGCACTGGCACTCAGCGCCAACGCCTGGTCCGTTGGTGTGCGGTCGCCGCCTTCAATGGCGCCCAGCGCGGCAAAGAGATCCCCGTTGGCCAGCGCCAGCCCCGGATTGCCTTCGTTGCCGTGCAGGATATCTTCCACGCTCCCCTGCACCGCCTTCACCTGCGCCAGCAGACCGGCGCTTGCCACATCCTGCGACTTCGCCAGTTCCGCCAGCTTCACCTCCACGGAATTGATCTCCGCCAGCGCCCTGCGGCTCACCAGCGTCTGCTTCCATGCCCGCGTGCCCGCGTCGAACTGCGCCTGCAACTCGGCCGGTGTCGCCGGACTGTTCGGATCCATCACCACCGTCAGCGGTTCCGTCTGGCTTACCCCATCGACCGTCAGTGTCACCTCGTACTTGCCAGGCAGCACATGCGGACCATTCGGTGCGCGCCTGCTGTGGTCGTCAGCCTCCTTCTTCTTGCTGCCGGTTGCACCCCAAAGCAGATCCCACACAAACCGGTGCTCGCCCGGCGTGCTCACAATGCGCTGTGGCTTTGGGAACCACCGCGCGGCAATCGGCAGAGGCGGCCGCGGCGGCGGCGGCGGTTCGTTGCTGGAGAAGCGCCGCACCACCTGGCCCTCCGCATCGCGAATCGTCAGCGTCACCCGATTCTCGTTGGCCGGCAGATAATAGTCCAGAATCGCCCCGTTTGGCGGATTCTTCGCCGTCGGCACCTCCGGCGGCAGCGGCGTGCCCGGAAACGAATCATTGTCAATCCGGTAAGCCGGCTCCGGCGGAAACAGCATCGCTTTCGCCGTCGAAGTCTCCGCGCTCAGGTGCCGCAGCGGCGTCATGTCGTCCAGAATCCACATCGACCGCCCATGCGTCGCCACAATCAGGTCGTTGTCGTGCACCACCATGTCGCGCACCGAGCTCACCGGCAGATTCAACTGCAGTGACTGCCACTGGTTGCCGCCGTTAAAGCTCACGTAGATGCCGAACTCCGTGCCCGCAAACAGCAGGTTTGGCGACTTGGGATCTTCCCGCACGGCCCGCACAAAATGCCCCGCTGGAATCCCCTTCGTGATCAGCGTCCACGTCTTGCCGTAGTCCGTGGTGCGGTAGAGGTACGGCGTCGTGTCCATCATCCGGTGCCGATCCACCGCCGCCCAGGCCTCACCCTTGTCAAAGTACGAGGCCTCGATCATCGAAATGCAGCTCCATGGTTTCAGCCCCGGCGGAGTCACATTCTTCCACGTCTTGCCGCCGTCCAGCGTCAGGTGGATCAGCCCCGTATTGCTCCCCGCCCAGATTTCGTTGGCATCCAGCGGCGAAGGCGCAATCGAGTTCACCACGCCGTATCCGGCCTTGATCGCCTCTTCCGGCGTCGGCGTTGTACCCGGCTTCACGTATGGCCGCGGCGTCACCGCGCCCGTCAAATCCGGACTGATCTCCTCCCAGTGCAGCCCGCCGTCCGTCGTCTTCATCACGTACTGCGTGCCCAGGTACAGCGCATGCTTGTCCACCGGGGAAAATACCAGTGGCGGCGTCCACGGATCGCGATACTTCCAGGTATTGATATCCGAAATGCTGAAGCCCTGCCCTGGATCCGGCGAAATGTCCTGCGAAAGCGAAGTCTTCCGGTTCCAGCGTGTCACCGTCCCGTAGGTGTCCGTCTCATAAATCACGTTCGGATTCAGCGGATCAGGCGCAATGTAGCCAGCCTCGCTGCCGCCCGCCGGAAACCAGTCCCGCGGCGTAATCTGCCCGTGATTGGTCCGGCTGTATACGCCCACGCTGCCGCTGTCCTGCTGCGCCGCGTACACCACGTAGGGAAACTGGTCGTTCGTGATCACATGATAGAGCTGCGCTGTCGGCTGGTTGTACCAGGGCGTCCATGTCTTGCCGCCGTCCAGGCTCAGCGTCGTTCCCTGGTCGGTTCCCAGAATCATCGAATCGGAATTCTTCGGATCCACCCAGATCTGGTGGTAGTCATCCCCGCCCGGCGCGCCCCGCACAATCGTCAGCGTCTTGCCGCCGTCGGCCAGTTTGTACATCGCAACGTTCGGCACGTACACCACGTCCGGATGCTGCGGGTCCACCGTGATCGAATCGAAATACCAATCCCGGCTCGTCAGCCGTGGATCGTTGTTCACCAGCGTCCACGAGTTGCCGCCATCATCCGAGCGATAAACCCCGGAGAGCTTCGGCACACTCGTCTTCACCACCGCATAGACCAGCCGCCCATCCGGTGCCACGGCCACGCCCGGCCGGCCCCAGACGCCGCCCGGCAGTCCATGCCCGGTAATCCGCGTCCACGTCTTGCCCGCATCCGTCGAGCGATACAGTCCCGTGCCGGGCCCCTTGATCGGCGGATATGTCGTCCACGGTGGACGATGCGCATTCCACGTCCCCGCAAACAGCACGTTGGGCTTGTCCTCGGCAATCGCCAGATCGCTGATGCCCACGCTCGGTCCCTTGTACAGCACGTGCTGCCACGTCCTGCCGCCGTCGACTGACTTGTAGACGCCGCGTTCCGGGCTCGGCCCGTACGCATCGCCCAGCACGCCCACGTACACAATCTTCGCGTTGTCTGGATCCACCACCACCCGGCTGATCTGCTTCGAGTCCGTCAGCCCGACGTGCGTCCATGTCCTGCCCGCGTTCGTCGACCTGTACACGCCATCGCCCGAAGCCAGGTCCGAGCGGATATCCGACTCGCCCGTGCCCACGTAAATCACGTTCGGATCCGACGGCGCCACCTCAATCGCGCCAATCGAAGCCACCGGCTCGTGATCAAATACGGGTTTCCACACCGTTCCCGCGTCCGTGGTCTTCCACACGCCACCATCCACGCCGCCAAAATAGAATGTCGTGTTGTTGCCCGGAACGCCCGTCACCGCCACCGCGCGCCCGGCGCGGAATGGCCCAATCAGCCTGTAATGCAGGCCCTCGAAAAGCTGTGGTGGCACGCTTTGCGCCGAGGCGATCACAGGCACGCAAAGCCCTAAGACTACGGCAGAACGCAGGAATTTTCTCAGATTCATCGTGACATGATTTAATCTCTTGTCTCGGGAAAGATCAAAGCGAAGCGCCGCAAATCTGAGACTTCGACACCGATTTTTTTCGAGCAAGACCTGCCCGTTTTGCCCCAAATGACTGCGTCGCGAGGAACTCCATGACCTTCGACTACCTCGTTCACGCCAGTCCACGCTGGGAAAAAGCCATCGATCAGGGTCTGTTTCCATCCTCCTATGCCTTCCAGATCGGCCTGTTTTTCCTGATGGACGCTGTGCCCATCGCCAACGCACGGGGCGCTATCACTTTACGACCACGGGACTCGGCATACTCCTGGGCTTCACCCTCATTCTTCTCGCGGGCGCAGGCTGCATCATCGCCCGCCTCTGCAATGAAACCCGCTCCCGGCTGCGCTCCAGCTTCATTGACGGCGATTCCCGTCGTACTCTGCTCAACGTCGGCTACATGGGCTACCGCCTGTACCTCATCCTGATCGGGGCTTCCGCGATCATCTTCCTCGTCATCCTGACCGTGCGCCCCTGGGGTTTCACGCGTGAAGCACGCGTCCGCCTGGCGCACCGGCCCCACACGATCCCCATCCACTCCGTACGCCTTCCCTGATAAACTTCGCTGTTCCCATTCTTCCTGTTCCGGAGCTGCCATCATGCGGAAACTCACGGCCCTTATCGCCCTCGTCTTTTGCGCTGTTTCGCTCCCTTGCTTCGCCCAAAGCCCGGCCCAAGCCCCAGCACAGACCGCGCCGTCCGCTATCCATTCTTCGGTCTTCGATCACGACCTCCACTGGCGCCTCATCGGCCCGTTCCGCGGCGGCCGCACCCGCGCTGTCTCCGGCGTTCCCAGCGAGCCCAATGTCTTTTACGTGGGCGCCGTCGACGGCGGCGTCTGGAAAACCAACGACTTTGGCCGCACCTGGCACCCCATCTTTGACCACGAGCCTACAGGCTCCATCGGCGCACTTGTCGTCTCGCCCTCCAATCCCAACATCATCTACGTCGGCAGCGGCGAGGGCCTCCAACGGCCCGACCTTTCCATCGGCGACGGCATGTACAAATCCATCAATGGCGGCAAAACCTGGACCCGCATCGGCCTGCGCCAGAGCCAGCAAATCTCCGCCATGGCCATTGACCCCCACAACCCCAACCGCGTCTTTGTCGCCGTCGCCGGCCATCCTTACGGCCCGAACCCCGAGCGTGGCATCTTCCGCACCCTCGACGGCGGCAAAACCTGGCAGAAGGTCCTCTACATCAACCCGAATATCGGCGGCAACGATGTCCGCATCGATCCCCAAAATCCCAACATCGTCTACGCCGGCCTGTGGGACTCGCGCCTCGGTCCGTGGGAAAACGGCCAGTTCAACGGCACCGACGCAGGTATCTACAAATCCACAGACGGCGGCACGACGTGGAAGAAGCTCTCCGGCGGCTTGCCCGATGACATCATTCAGGCCTACATCGCCATCGCGCCCAGCCGTCCCAGCCGCCTTTTCGCGTCCGTCGCCCTGCCCGGCAAAGTGCAGCTCTATCGCTCAGACGACGCCGGACTCACCTGGCACACCGTCACCAACGATCCCCGCCCCAAGGAGCGCATTGGCGGCGGCGATCTGCCCATGCCTGCCATCGACCCCGAAAACCCCAATGTCTTCTACATGACCAGCATCGTCACCTGGAAGAGCACCGACGGCGGCCACACCTGGAATGCCCTGCGCGGCGCCCCGGGCGGAGACGACTACCAGAACATCTGGATCAATCCCACGAATCCCAAAATCATCTGCCTCGTCGGCGATCAGGGCGCGCTCGTCACCGTCAACGGCGGCCAGACCTGGAGTTCCTGGTACAACCAGCCCACCGCGCAAATCTACCACGTCGAAGCGGACAACTCCTTCCCCTATCGCCTCTGCGGCGGCCAGCAGGAAAGCGGCTCCGTTTGCATCCAGACGCGCGGTAACGACGGCGAAATCAACTTCCGCAACTGGCACCCTGTCGGCGCGGAAGAATACGGCTACGTCGCGCCCGATCCGCTCAACCCCAACATCGTGTACGGCGGCAAACTCACCAAGTGGTTCCGCAGCACCGGCCAGGTCCAGAACGTGCTCCCCAAACCGCTGCGCAATGGCGGCTACCGCGCCATCCGCACCGAGCCGGTCATGTTCTCGCCGATTGACCCGCACTTGCTCTACTTTGCCGCCAACACCCTCTGGGTCACCAGCGACGGCGGCAACTCTTGGAAGCAGATCAGCCCCGACCTCTCGCGTAAGACCTGGCCCATCCCCTCGGTCGTCGGCGTCTACAGCAACCAGCCCGCGGCGCAGCCCAAAGACCGCGGCGTCATCTACGCGCTCGCGCCTTCGCCGCTTGAACTCGACCGAATCTGGGCCGGCACCGACGATGGCCTCATCTGGCTCACCACCGACGGCGGCAAGCACTGGAACAACGTCACCCCGCCCGAACTCAAGCCCTGGCAAAAGGTCTCCATTCTCGACGCCGGCCACTTCCACCCCGGCACCGCCTACGCTGCCATCAACACCATTCGCCTCGAAGACCTGCACCCCTACATCTACCGCACGCACGACAGCGGCAAGACCTGGACAAAAATTGTCAACGGCCTGCCCGACGACGAAGACGTCAACGTCGTCCGCCAGGATCCCAAGGTTCCCGGCCTGCTCTACTGCGGCACCGAGCGCACCGTCTACGTTTCCTTTGACGATGGCGACCACTGGCAGCCGCTCCGCCTCAACCTGCCCGCCACCAGCATCCGCGACCTCATCATCAAGAATGACGACCTCGCCATCGCCACGCACGGCCGCGGCTTCTGGGTGCTCGACGACATCACCCCGCTGCGCCAGTGGAAGAAGATTGCCGGTTCCACGCCCGCTCTCATCCGTCCCGAGCTGGCATATCGCGTCCATTGGGATACCAATACCGACACGCCGCTCGCGCCCGACGAACCCGCCGCGCCCAACCCGCCCGACGGCGCCATCCTCGACTACTGGCTGCCCCACAATGCGCAAGGCCCCGTCACCCTGCAAATTCTCGACGCCCAGGGCGACGTGCTGCGCAGCTATTCAAGCACCACGCCCGTGCCCAAACCCAACCCGATGCTGCCCATCCCGTCCTACTGGCTGCGCCCGGCGCAGCACTTGTCCGCAGAGGCTGGACTGCATCGCTTCGTGTGGGATCTCCACCTGCAGCCCGTTGCCGGAATCCCGCCGCGCTACCCCATCGCCGCCGTGCCCCACAATACCGCGCCTGCGCCTACGTCGCCTTTCGCTATGCCCGGCATGTACACGGTCAGGCTCACGGTCGACGGCAAATCCTATACGCAACCGCTACTGTTACGGGAAGATCCCCGCGTCAAAACTCCCACGGCCGGCCTTCAGGCGCAGTATGATCTCTCGCTGATCGTCTATCACGACCTCCAGCGCATCCAGGCTGCGGTGGAAAAAGTCCAGACCGCCGCCGCTCGTCCCGGCGCAGGCAAAGAACTGATGCAACTCCTCGGCGGATCCGGCTACTACGGCCAAAGCCCGTCCGTCGTAGCCCAGACCCTGCTCGGAATGCGTGGAACCCTGTGGGGCATGCTCCGCACCCTGCAGGGAGCCGACGTCGCACCCACCCAGCCGCAGTACGCCGCCGTCGATCACCTGCACGAGGCCACAGACAAGCTCCTCGTCCGGGCAAAATCCCTCGGCGTGGACTAGAGCATTTCCCCTATGGGTATAGACCGAAGAGAGAATCTCAACGCAGCTTTTCCGTTAAGAAAAGCTGCGCGCGGTTGAATTCAGAAAGTTCACAGGAATAGGGGAAATGCTCTGAAGCCTCGCCCCGAAAAAGATGCTGTCATCCTGAGCGAATCGGGCCGTCACAAAGTGGCGGCCTGCGCAGTCGAAGGACCTGCGGTTTCATTCACCCGCCGAGGCGATTGCCACCCGCTTCTTCCTCTGCACCCAGTACACCACCGCGCCCGACCCAATCAGCACCGCCGCCCCCACCAGCACCTTCGCCGCAGCCAGCGCCTTGTCCGGCTCTTCCTGTGACGGAACCAGTGACAATGCAATCGTAACCGCTGTGCTTACAAACCCCACCCCAGCCAGCGGAATCGCTACCTTCGCGCCGCCCGGCACCCGCATCACGCCTTCGCCCGCCGATCTCCACTGCAACTTGATCATCGACGCAAACAGGTACAGGTACGGAACAAAGTACGTAATCACCGTCATGCTAAGCAGCACATCGTACGCGCCCCGCACCGTCGTCCCCGCCTGGCTCAGCACCGTCATCACCATACCCGCAAGCCCGTAGCAGCCAATCGCTACCCAGGGCGTCCGGTAGTGCGGATGCACCCATCCAAAGGGCCGCGGCAAATAACGATCTATCCCGGCTACAAATGGCAGTCGCGCCGTCGATGATAGGAACGAAGCCGCGCCGCCCACAGCCCCCAGCCCGATCAACAATCCCAGCACCTTCTCCAGCCACGGCGCACCCACCTCCGTGCACAGCACGTGCACGCCATGTGCCAGGCCGTTCACTCCGGAAATTGCACTCGACGGCAATGCCACCAGCAGCGCCACCGTACCCAGGATGTAGCACAGCGCCAGCACCACTCCGCTCACCAGCAGCGCCCGCGGAATCGTGCGCCGCGCATCGCGAATCTCCTCGCCCATAAACGAGCCTGCCTCGCAGCCGCCAAAGGCAAAGAAGATCGTCGAAAGAAAAATCGCGTCCTTCAGCGTCGGTCTTGGAACCATGGCGCTCGCCGTAAAACGCGTCGCCGATCCGTGATGCGCGTACGCCACGGCTGCCAGCACCAGCAGAGCCACAATCGGCAGCCAGCTCCCAAATGACGCTACGTTGTTCAGCCACTTGCCCGCCACCGCGCTGCGAATATTCACCAGCGTAATCACTGCCAGCCACGCCAGCGCGAACACGGAAAAATAAGCGGGATCCTCATCCAGCTTCGCGCCTCTGGCTCCCATCACGGGCAGCACCGAGGCCGCGCTGAAGTACAGCACCGACGGAAAGAACGGCAGATTCGCCATGAAGTACGTCCATCCCGCCACAAATCCCGCGCCGTCGCCAAAAGCCTCGCGCGTCCACACATACAGGCCGCCCTCCTGCGGAAAACGGCTCGACAGCTCCATCACGCTGAAGGCCAGCGGCACAAAAAAGCAGCACAGCGCTGTCACCCACACCGCCAGTGTCCCCGGACCAGCGGCTGCCGCCGTTGCAATCCAGCGCAGGCTCAGCGCCGTCACGATGTAAAAGAACGTCAGGTCGCGAAAGCCGAGTACCCGCTTCAGCCCGTGGCTGTCTTCCCTGCGCGCATCCGGCTCCAGCTCACCCGCCATGCGACTCGTCTCGCAGCACCGCCATGGCCGCGTTCCTTCCGTTGATGCCGATCACGCTTCCGCCCGGATGCGTACACGCCCCGCACAGGTACACCCCGGGCATCGGCGTCCGCGCTGCCAGCCGTTTGCCCCACATGTACGCCGGCAGACACTCGCCCTGGAAAATATGCCCGCCCGTCAGCCCCACTTTTTCTTCAATGTCCGGGGGCCCCATCACCTGCGCATCGATCACCGCCGTCTCGATGTTCGAGCAGAAGCGAGCCAGGGATTTCACCGCCAGGGCCCGCACCTCTTCGCGCCGCGTCTCCCACGTTCCATTTGTAAACGTGTAAGGCACATATTGCGCGAACACGCTCATGGTGTGCGTTCCCGGCGGGCACACGCTCCTATCATGCACGCTCTGGAAATACAGCTCGCACCACAGATGCTCCGGCAACTCGCCGCGCTTTGCCGCTGCAAATCCCGCTTTCCATTCATCCTTGGTCAGCGGCGCGTTGATCTGCCCGTAGTGGTGCGGCATGTCGAGTCCCGGCCGCGCCGCAAAGTCCGGCAGCTCCCTCAGATGCACATTCAGCTTCACTGTGCATCCTTCAATCGGAACTCCCTCCGCCTGCGCGCGCCACTTCGCATCCGCCGCATCGCCCAGCATCATGAGTGTTCTTTTGGGGTCCGCATTCGATATCACCACGCCAGCATGGATCCGCTCGCCACCCTCCAGCACCACGCCTTCGCCCGGTACAATCTGCGCCACCGGAACCCCCGCGGCCACCACCGCACCGGCCTCGCGCGCCGCATCGCAGAAGTAGAACGACACCATCCCCATGCCGCCTTCCACGTAGCCCCACATGCCCGGCATTCCGCCCAGCCGCCCCGACGCGTGATGAAACCGGATCGACGCCGTGCCCGCATCAAACGGGCTCGCGTTCGTTCCAATCACGCCCTGCCCCAGGTACGCGCACTGCAGCCGCTCGTCCTCGAGATATCGCGTCACAAACTCCGCCATCGACCATTCAAACAGCAGCCCGCGAGCTTCATCGTCGTTGCCCAGCCGATGCTCTATCTCCTCCCGCGACGGCGCATCCCCAATCCACAAATCCCGCTCGCCGGCCGGGCGCAGCGCTTCGCGTGTCCGGGTAATCACCGCATTCATCGCCCTCCATCCAGCCACATCGCCGGGCGAAAACCGCCTCACCTCCGCCTCGCACGCCGAGTCATCATCCCAAAGCTGAATGCTCCCTCCGTCCAGAAACGGTACAAACAGCCCGTTCACCGCGGGAGTCCACTTGTATCCCCGCGCCGGCAGCCCCAGTTCCTCCACCACCAGCGGATGCAGCAGACCCGCGAGGTACGCGCACGGCGACATCTTCACCCCCGGAAACGGCTCCTCAATCGTGCACGCGCCGCCCACACGCGCACGCGCCTCCAGCACCAGAACGGATTTCCCCGCCCGCGCCAGGTAAGTCGCGCACGCCAGCCCGTTATGCCCCGCGCCCACCACGATCGCATCCCAGCGCCGCGCAGCCAGCGCCCTCACCGGCTCCGGCAAGCCCACCTCGCCCAGCACTTCCGCCGTCTTTGACTTCATCCCCGTGCCCATCACAAAGCTCCTGTCATCTCAGCGTCATCCGCCAGCAGACGCCCTCGCAGGCTTTCCGACCACTTTACGCTGAATTTCCCAGCTCCCACCCCCAAAATTGCGCCTTTTATAACAGCGATTCGTTATCCTGTTACGAAGGAGACTCACCCGCATGATGCCGATGACCGTCCGCCGCACCCTCCGGCGCTGGAACCGCCTCTACCGTGAGACGCGGCTCGTCGCCCTGGCCCTGCGCGAGAAGGACCATCCCGTCTTCGCCCACGTCGTCGTCACCCGCCGATGCAATCTGGACTGCGCCTACTGCAGCGAGTACGACACCCACTCCAAGCCCGTGCCCATCGAGGATCTCCTCCGCCGCATCGATAAGCTCGCCGCCCTCGGCACCACCACCATCACCATCACCGGCGGCGAAACCCTCCTGCACCCCGAACTGGAAAAAGTGATCGCGCGCATTCGCAGCTACAAGATGATCTGCGTCATGATCACCAACGGCTACCTGCTCTCCATCGATCGCATCAAGAGCCTCAATCGCGCCGGCCTCGACCGCATGCAGATCAGCATTGACAATATCGAGCCCGACAGCGTCTCGAAGAAGAGCCTGCGCATCCTCGACCTCCGCCTTCGCTGGCTGGCCGAGTACGCCGAGTTCCCCGTCCACATTCACTCGGTCGTCGGCGCCGGCACCAGCAAGCCCTCTGACGTGCTCACCATCCAGAAGCGCGCCAAGGAGCTCGGCCATCTCAGCACCGCCGGCATCGTCCACGACGAAACCGGCAAAATCAAGCCCATCGACGAGGAGAGCCGCCGCGTCCTCAAGGAAGTGGAAGACAAGACGCGATCCGCCTTCTCCTTTGCGCGCCACAACCCATGGCGTAAGAATCTGCTCGCCGGCAAGCCAAATGACTGGCATTGCCCCGCCGGCGGACGCCATCTCTACATCTGCGAGTTCGGTCTCGTCCACTATTGCATGGCGCAGCGCGGCTATCCCGCCATTCCACTTGAGCAGTACACCATTGAGGACTGCGTCCGCGAAGCCAAAAAACCCAAGTCCTGCGCGCCCTACTGCACCGTCTTCTGCGTGCACCGCATTGCCTGGGTCGACCAGCTTCGCGAGAACCCCAGCCAGGCGCTCGTCCAGCTTTTCCCGCCGGACGAAAGCACCGGCCAGTCCACCATCCCCGCGCCTGTACGCGTCTTGCAATCGCTCTTCAGCGGCTCCAGCGGCAAGAAACCCGGAGCCGCGACCGTCGCCTTCCGCAAGGCCGCCATGCGCCTGCTAAAAATCAGCTGAAGTCGGCCGCAAAATCAAAAACCCACTCAGTCCTCGCTGAGTGGGTTTTTCTCTTTAGAATCACAGTGATGTTGCTCCATTCCAGCCCGTTTTTGGGCTGGAGTGGGCCTCGCCAGCGGACTAGCCCACCGCCGGCTCTGCTTTCCGCTTGCCGCCGCGCGCGGTTTCCGCCGCATGCCGCCGGTAGGTCGCACCGGAAATCTCCAGCCGCGTGCAGATCGCCTCGGGCGTTTCGCCCATGGCCGCCGCTTCCCTGATCTCGATCGCCAGCCGCTCTTCGCGCAGCAGCACGCGCCGGTAGTAGTCCTCCAGTTGCCGCG
This sequence comes from Acidobacteriota bacterium, assembly GCA_021798235.1. Next base: position 12,362 of record JAJZMO010000112.1, read on the forward strand.
TCGCCGCGGACCATCCCCACTCCTCGGCATCCCTGCGCGCATTCACTCGCATCTGCGCATGATGCTCAGGATCGGCCAGCAACTGCTGCACAGCCTTCACATGGCCCATCTCATCTGCTGGATCGTAAAGGTGGCCCGTCACGCCGTCCTGCACAATGTCCGCCGTGCCGCCCGCATTCGGCGTCACCACCGGGCATCCGGCCGCCATCGCCTCCAGCAGCACCAGTCCCAGCGTTTCCGTGCGCGAGGGCAGAAGGAACACATCGCCGGAAGCAAAGGCCGAAGCCAGATCCTCGCCGCGCATGAATCCCGCAAAATACGTCGGCGTCCCCGCAAAATACTGTTCCAGCTTCTCGCGGTGCGGCCCGTCGCCCACCAGCGCCAGCCGCAGTCCCGGAGTCGCCTCCAGCACATCCTTGCAGCGCTCAATTTCCTTCTCTGCCGAAAGCCGTCCGATGTAGACCAGCAACTTTTCTTCGGGATGCCCCTGCGTCAGCCGCTCGCGCATCTCGCGGCTCGCCCGGCTCGGGTGGAAAGTCTGCGTATCCACGCCGCGCCGCCAAAGCTGCACGCGCTGGATGCCATGCTCCTCCAGCTCGCCCTGCATCACGCTCGAAGTCGCCAGCGTCAGGTCCGCGCGGTTGTACCCGCGCCGCATCCCCCACCACATCAGCGGTTCCAGCTGGCCCAGCTTGTAGTACTTCAGATATTTGGGAAGGTGCGTGTGGTAGGAAACCACCAACGGCTTCCGATAGCGCACCGAGTAAAAGAACGCCGACACAGCCAGCACCGCTGGATTGATCGCATGAATCACGTCCGGCCGGAACTCGTTCAGCGCCGCCCCCACGTAAGACCGCGGAATCGCGAGTTTCAGGTCGGGATAAAGAGGAAAAGGGAATCCTGGCACGCCCGTCACCGGCGTCCCCTCAAAGTCCGTAACGCCCTTCGGCGCGATGATCATCACCTCGTGACCGAATTCCCGCAGATGCCGGATGGTATGGCACAACCGCGTCACGATTCCGTCGATCTTCGGCAGAAAGGTTTCCGTCAGGATGGCGATGCGTAACGGCTTCGCCATTCCCGACTCCACGCTCTGAGCGGCGGATTCCCTTTCTCTCAAAGACTCACCTCCAGGTGACCTTGGGCAGGATCTGGTCGCGATCCACCCGATCCTTATACCGGATCGCAAAGCTCAGAAGCGAGCTCAAAAGTGAATCCGACAGCTTGTGCGGCACCAGGCCCAGGTCCTGCAGCGCCGTGTTCTTGGCGTTGTAGTAGTGCGATTCCTTTTCCACGCGCGGATTCTCAATGGGGCGAATCTCCACCTTCAGTCCAGCTTCCTCGCCCGCCTTCTGCACCATCTCAGCCAGCTGCATCACGCCGAATTGCTCGGTGAACTGGTTGAAGACCCGCAGCTCGCCCTTTTCCGCCGGATTGTTGCACGCAATCTCAATGCAGCGCACCGTGTCGCGGATGTCCAGGTAGCCGCGCGTCTGCCCGCCCGTGCCGTACACCGTCAGCGGATGCCCCACTGCAGCCTGGATGCAGAAGCGGTTCAGCGCCGTGCCGAAAACGTGGTCGTAGTCAAGGCGGTTCACCAGCATGTCGTCGTTGGCTGTCTCATCGGTCAGAACGCCGTACACCACCCCCTGGTTCAGATCGGTCGCGCGCAGCCCCCAGATCTTGCAGGCAAAGCGAATGTTGTGGGTATCATGCACCTTGCTCAGGTGGTAGAACGAGCCGGGCTGCATCGGATACGGCAGACGATCCTCGCGGCCGTTGTGTTTGATCGTGATGTAGCCTTCCTCAATATCAATATTCGGCTGGCCGTACTCGCCCATCGTGCCCAGCTTCACCAGGTGCGTATCCGGGCAAAGATCGTGCATGGCAAACAGCAGGTTCAGCGTGCCGGTCACATTGTCCCGCTGGGTCATCACCGCGTGGTCGCGGTCGATCATCGAGAAGGGCGCCGAGCGCTGCTCGCCAAAGTGAACAATCGCCTCCGGCTCAAACTTCGTCAGTACATCGCGAACGAACGGGTAATCGGTAATGCAGCCGACAAACAGCTCCATCTTGCGGCCGGTCTTCTCATTCCAATGCTTCACACGATGCTGAATCGACGCGATCGGCGTCAGCGTGTCCACGCCCAGCGTCAAGTCCCAGTGACGGCGCACCAGGCTGTCCACAATGGCCACGTCGTGGCCTCGCTCCGACAGGTAGAGGGCAGTCGCCCATCCACAATACCCGTCGCCTCCGATTACCAGAACTTTCATCTGTTATTTCGTCTCCGCAAATGCGTTTTCAGGATTCTAAGGCACAAAAAAACACGCCCTTCCAAGCATCGCACATAAAGTAGAGCCAACAAAGCAGCAGGAAAATTTCCGCTTTACTCTTAAACGATTTGTAACGAAATCCGTCACGATCCGTCCAAGTTTCTGCACTGCGGACGCACTCGCTCCGGCATTTTCAGCCTGCCAAAACCCTCCATCGGCTGCGTTTCTGCCACCAACGGCTGTACCGCGAACCTGGTTGATCGAGCAGGAAGGCCCTCGTAAACCGGAAGAATGCCGCCCCATTCCGATCTCGTGACCCGTATTAACTCACGTTTCAACAGTGAGTTAGATAATGCCCGAAGCCGCGCGAGCGCATTTCAGCGCAGGTTCAGCGGCCGGAGCCGGCCGCCGCGGATGCTGCCCGCCGCAATCGCACCAGAACTTCCTCCAGCGCATCTTCCCACTTGGCCAACCGGACGCCAAACTTTGCTTCCAGTGCACGGTTCGAAAGCACGGAGTTCCCAGGCCGCTTTGCCGGCGCAGGATAATCCACCGTCGCAATCGCCTCCACCCGTGGCTTGCGCCCGTCCAGCAAATCCGCCCCGCGCTCAAAAATCGCCCGCGCAAACCCGCACCAAGTCGTCGCGCCGGCATTGGTCATGTGATATATCCCCGTCCAATTTTCAGGCACACCCAGTTCTCCGGCGTGGGCTTTTTCCACAACTCCGCGCGTCGCATCGGCAATCGCGATTGAACTCGTCGGCGCGCCATGTTGATCGTCCACCACGCGCAGCTCTTCGCGCTCGCGGCCCAGCCGCAGCATCGTCAGCAGAAAATTCCTCCCATGCGGCCCATAGACCCAGCTCGTGCGGAAAATCAGATGCTTGCCGCCCACTTCGCGAATCGCCTGCTCACCGGCCAATTTGCTCGCCCCATACACACTGAGTGGATTCGTCCGATCGTCTTCCACCCATGGCCCCATCTTCGTCCCATCGAAAACATAGTCCGTCGAATAGTGCACCAGCAGCGCATCTCGCCGCCGCGCCTCTTCGGCCAGCACCCGCGGAGCCTCCGCATTGATCGCGTTCGCCAGCTCCGGCTCCGACTCGGCACGGTCCACTGCCGTATACGCCGCCGCATTCAGAATCACGTCCGGCTCCGTCCGCCGCACCACATCCCGCACCTGATCCGCTGCCGCAACGTCAACCGTTTTCCGGTCTACGGCAACCAGTTCCCCAAAGCCCGCGAAGCTGCGATGCAGCTCTGTACCCACCTGCCCCGTTGCGCCCACAATCAGCACACGCGGAACACCGCTCACGCGTACACCTCGGCTTCACGAAATTTCGTGCCCTGGGCGTCTTTCTCAGACACAATCACGCTCGCGGCATCCACCGGCCACGCGATTGCCAGCTCCGGATCATCCCACAAAATCGTCCGCTCGCCGGCGGCTGAATAGTAGTCCGTCACCTTGTACGAGAAGCCAACCGTCTCCGTCAGCGCCAGAAACGCATGCCCAAAGCCCGGCGGAATCCACAGCATCCTGCCGTTCTCCTCCGACAACTCCACCGCGACATGCTTGCCAAAGTGAGACGAGCTCCGCCGCAGATCCACGGCCACGTCCAGCACCGCGCCGTAGGCCACGCGCACGAGCTTTCCCTGCGGCTGAATGATCTGGTAGTGAATCCCGCGCAGCACGTTCTTCTTTGAAATCGAAAAGTTGTCCTGCACCCAGGTCGTGGGCAATCCGGCCTCTTCCATCCGGCGCAGGTTCCACGTCTCCAGGAACGCGCCGCGGTTATCCCGGTACACCGCCGGAGTCAGCACCAGGACCCCCGGCAGCGCAGTCTCTTCTACTTTCACTGGTTGCCCTCCGGCGAAAGATATGGCTCGCGCAACAGTCCCAACAGATACTCCCCGTATCCGCTCTTGCGAATCGGCTGCGCCAGCGCCTCCAGTTGTTCGGCTGAAATGTAACCCAGCCGGTACGCAATCTCTTCCGGACAGGCGATCTTCAACCCTTGCCTGCGCTCCACCGTCTGGATGAACAATCCCGCCTCAAACAACGAGTCATGCGTCCCCGTGTCCAGCCACGCCATGCCCCGGCTCATGATCTGCACATTCAGCTTCCCGGCTTCCAGGTAAACGCGGTTCAAATCCGTGATTTCCAGCTCGCCGCGCGGTGAAGGCTTCAGCGCACCGGCGATGTCCACCACCTGGTTATCGTAAAAGTAGAGCCCCGTCACCGCGTACCGCGACTTCGGCGCCTTCGGCTTCTCTTCCAGGCTGATCGCCTTGCCGTTGCGGTCAAACTCCACCACGCCGTACCGCTCCGGATCATGCACCGGATACGCAAACACCGTCGCGCCCTCCTTCAATTGCGCCGCTTCCTGCAATTGCTTTGAGAACGACTGCCCGTAGTAGATGTTGTCGCCCAGCACCAGCGTACACGTATCGTTGCCGATGAACTCGCGCCCAATCAGGAACGCCTGCGCCAGCCCGTCCGGGCTCGGCTGCACGGCATAGGAAATGTGGATCCCCCAGCCATGCCCATCGCCAAGCAGGTCCGCAAAACGCGCCGTATCCTGCGGCGTCGAGATCACCAGGATATCCCTGAGCCCCGCCAGCATCAGAGTGCTCAGCGGGTAATAGACCAGCGGCTTGTCATACACCGGCAACAGTTGCTTCGAAACCACCTGGGTCACCGGATATAACCGTGTCCCCGAACCGCCTGCCAGAATAATTCCCTTCATTGCGTCAGACGCTCCGCGTAATTCTGTTCGATCCAGTTCATATACGCACCCGTCCGCACGCCTTCCACCCAGTCCAGATTCTCCAGGTACCAGCGCACCGTATGGCGCAATCCGTCTTCGAAATTCTCCGCCGGCTTCCAACCCAGCTCGCGTGCAATCTTGGATGCGTCAATGGCATAGCGCCGGTCATGCCCCGGCCGGTCCTTCACAAAGGTGATCAGCTTCCGCCGCGAACCCATCCCCGCATCCGGCCGCATCTCGTCTACCAGGTCGCAGATTGTCCCCACCACGTCCAGATTCTTCCGCTCACTGTTGCCGCCAATGTTGTACGTCTCCCCTACCTGCCCGCGCTCCAGCACCGCCCGAATCGCCGAACAGTGGTCCTTCACGTACAGCCAGTCGCGCACATTCGCCCCATCGCCGTACACCGGCAGCGGCTTGCCTTCCAGCGCATTCAAAATCATCAGCGGAATCAGCTTCTCAGGAAACTGAAACGGCCCGTAGTTGTTCGAGCAGTTCGTCGTCAGCACCGGCAGCCCAAAAGTGTGGTGATAGGCTCGCACCAGGTGATCCGACCCTGCCTTTGAAGCCGCATACGGACTGTTCGGCGCATACGGCGTCGTCTCACAAAATGCCGCATCCTCCGGCCCAAGCGTCCCATAAACCTCGTCCGTCGAAACGTGCAGAAACCGGAAAGCCCTTTGTCCCTCATCGTCCAGCGACCGCCAGTAAGTCTTCGCCTGATCCAGCAGCGTGAACGTGCCATGAATGTTCGTGCGAAGAAATGCCTCCGGCCCAACGATTGACCGGTCCACATGGCTCTCCGCGGCAAAATGCACAATCGCTTTGGGCCGATGTTCCCGCAGCAGCGAAGCCACCTGCTCCGCGTCGCAAATGTCTCCGCGCACCAGCACATGCCGCCGGTCAGCCTTCAACGCAGCCAGGTTTGCCGGATTCCCGGCATACGTCAGCAGGTCCAGATTCACCACCGGCGCGCCTGCGCTCTCCAGCCAGTCCAGCACAAAATTGGAGCCGATAAACCCAGCCCCGCCGGTTACCACGATTGTGTCATTCAAATGCATTCCGCCAGCGCTCTCACTCTGCAACTGAATTAGGAAAGGC
>JAJZMO010000206.1 GCA_021798235.1 Acidobacteriota bacterium
GCAATGCGCCCTCGGGCACGCGCAGCAGAACGCGCTCCGACTGACTCATCACAATTTGTGCGGAGGCTTCGCCGATCGTCGCCACGGGCTGCCGCATTCCTCCCGGTGTCAGGTGCTGGCCGCGCAGGTCGAACTCTCCGCCGGGCAGCGCAGCTGCGGGAGCGATGGAGGTAATTTTTGGAGTCGGCGCAGCGGCCTTAGCCGTCGCAGAGCGGGAAAGTAGCGTCATGGTTCACTCCCCTTCCTCTTCAGCTTAGCAGCGGAGCTACTTTGCGGCATTTCGCATGGCGTCTTATTTGTAAAAAACAAGACACTTCGACTTCGCTCCGGGCAGGCTCCTGTGCACCCCGCGTGGAGGGATCAATCTTCAATCCAAGTAAGAGTCATTCTGGGCAGAGCGAGGCGGAGTCGAGGAATCTGCGGCGGGTGCCCCAGGTCTCGCCTTTGAGACCTGGGTGCCAGGATTACATTCATCGCGGGTGTGCAGCGAAGGGTGGGGAGGGAATCATCTTTTTTCGTCGATCTCATCCACAAAGATCAGGTGTCATTCTGAGGAGTGTAACGACGAAGAATCCAGAGAATTTTGGCTCCATCTTGGCGGCTGGTATTCTCTGGATTCTTCACTGCGTGCGGTCGCACGGCGACCGCACGCAGTAAGAATGACTCTTTCGTCGGAAGTGGATTTTCTTCAAAGCTGGGTGCTAGGATTCTCTCCCCACTCAAGCCAAACCATGGCTTGAATGGGGCACCCGGCTTCGCTCCGGCAGGGCTCCGGTGTACCCAGCGTGGAGGGACAAATCTCAAATCCAAGAAAGTGTCATTCTGAGGAGTGTAACGACGAAGAATCCAGAGAATTTTGGCTCCATCTTGGCGGCTGGTATTCTCTGGATTCTTCACTGCGTGCGGTCGCACGGCGACCGCCCTTCGCTCAGAATGACTCTTTCGTCGGGGATGGATTTTCTTCAAAGCTGGGTTGCATAATTTTCTCCCCACTCAAGCCAAACCATGGCTTGAATGGGGCACCCGGCAGTGCACCACGGCTACTTTACATTTTCCGCTTGAATCCTCATACGTTCTATGAGATACGTGTATCGAGGGAGGTAGCTTTATGGCCTTAATTGTGAACTCTTCATCAGCTATCGACGATCAAATGGAACATGCTGCCGAGATGATCGTGCATGATGCGCCGATAGAAGGAATCAATTTTTCTGACCCGGAACATGCGTTTACAGTATGGACTGAATTTTCTTCTCACTTCATGAAGCACTGCGGAAGTTTCAAAACGTACGATGATGCATGGGCGTGGGCATGTAAGCATGTGAACCAAAAAACACTTTACGTCGTGCGAGAGCCGCTAGACGCTTTTGGCATCGCTAAAATTGAAACAGATAGAAACGGAGCAAATCACAATTAACCACACGCGCCGGGTATTGAGTACCGCGTGCCCCAGGTCTCGCTTTTGAGACGTGGGAGTTGCCTGGACGGCCAATCCTACAGCCAGTGTCGCAGGGCCAGCACAATGAGAGCCGCGTAGATGCCAGCGGCCACGTCATCCATCATGATGCCAAAGCCGCCGTGGATGCGATCCAGTTGCCGCGCCGGTGGCGGCTTCCAAATATCGAAGCCGCGAAAAAGAAAAAAAGCAGCCAGCCACAACGGCCAGCGTGGAGCGGCAGCAGCCAGCGCAATCCACTGGCCAGCCACTTCATCCAGCACCACAAAGCCGGGATCGTTTGTCTGCGCCTCGCGCGCCACGATGCTCGCTGCCGGAATCCCAATTACCGTCGCCAACGTGGCCGCCAGCAGCGTGGCTGCGCTTAACTCCATTTGCGAAAGCGGCAGCCCGTGCGCTGCGGCCAGCCACAACAGCAGGGCCGCTGCTGAACCCCACGTGCCCGGCCCGGGACGCAGCAAGCCAGCGCCGAAAAATGTGGCCAGCGTCCAGGCCCAGCCTGTGCGCTGCACACCGGCCTCAATCTTCATGGTCATCCTGTCGACCTTGTCCCCGCTGCAACCGCGCCGCGTCCAATCCCTCCAGCACCTCAGGATCCAAAATCGGCGAGCTGATTCTGTACGCGCCGCTGGCCCACTTGCCCAGGTCGATCGAGCGGCAGCGTTCGCTGCAAAAGGGAAGGTTGGGATCGTTGGCCAGCACCAACGTGCGGCAGGTGGGACAACGCAAGGCTGTGGATTTAGAAGATTTTTGGGTCATCGTCAATTTCCATTACCAAAAGAAGTTGTCATTCTGAGCGAACGAAGTGAGTGAAGAATCCAGAAGGTCTCCGTGCAGGAAATGCTGCCCATGCCGAATCACCATTCTCTGGATTCTTCGTCGCTGCGCTCCTCAGCATGACCTCATTGATACAGGCTGGTCTTTCCACTCATCTTTCCCCTACGCCACCACGCGCGCCACCACGTCGTAGTCGTGCGCTTCGGTGATCTCACAACGATAAAAGCGCCCGGCCTCCAGTTGCGCGTGCGGGCCAAAGTCATTCACATAGACCAGGCCGTCAATCTGCGGCGCGTGCTTTTCGCTGCGGCCCTGCCACAGCAGCGGCGTCTCTTCGCTTTCGCCTTCGACCAGCACGTCAATCGTTTGCCCAACCCATTGCGCACGCGCTGCGCGGCTGATCTTTTTCTGCTCGCGCATCAGCCGGTTGCGCCGCGCCGCAATCGTCCGCTTCGGCACTTTACCTTCCAGCGCATAGGCCGCCGCGCCTTCTTCGTCGGAGTACTCAAAAACGCCCAGCCAGTCAAAGCGCGCCGCCTGCACAAACTCCATCAACTGGTCGAAGTCGGCTTCGCTCTCACCGGGATAACCCGCGATGAACGATGTGCGCAGCGCAATCTCTGGCATCACCGCCCGCGCCCGTTCCAGCATTTGCAGAAAAATCTCTGCGCCGCCG
>JAJZMO010000305.1 GCA_021798235.1 Acidobacteriota bacterium
GTTCACCAAAAATCCAGAGGCGTTGGATTTGCCCTGTGACATCTACAACAGCGGCTCCATCCGTGGACTGTTGCGGCACATCTTTGCCGTGGAGTTGCGCCACTCCCAGCGCCTGTTGAACCATCCCGTCACCGCTTACGAGTCCATCCCCATGGACACGTTGGATGGGCTGTTTGCCATCCATACCCAGGCCGTAAACAGCCTAGAACACCTACTGAACACGGCCACTGCGGGCGATTGGCAAGAGGTTCTCTCTATATCCACGCTGTCCGCGGGCACGTTGCAGGCGACTCGACGCAAACTTTTTGCTCATATTCTGCTGCACTCACTGCGCCATTGGGCACAGCTCAGCACCCATCTGCGCACCCACGGCTACGCAACAAACTGGCCGAAGGATCTCCTCATGTCTGCCGCGCTCCTGTAGCCACCCCATCCATGCCCACGGTGCTAAACTCATATCAAATGAAATTCGGCGTGCTTGTTTTTCCCGGCTCCAACTGCGACCACGACACCTACAACGCCATTGCGGACGTGGTGCACCAGCCCGTCACGCTGCTCTGGCATGAATCCTCCGACCTGGAAAATTGTGATGCGATTCTTGTGCCCGGCGGCTTTTCCTACGGCGACTACCTGCGCACCGGTGCCATTGCCCGTTTTGCGCCCGTCATGCAATCGGTCAAGAAATTCGCAGCCTCCGGCGGCTTGGTACTCGGCATCTGCAATGGCTTTCAAATCCTTTGCGAGTCCGGCTTGCTGCCCGGAGCGCTGATGCGCAATGCCGGGCTGAAATACATCTGCAAACAAGTTCACCTGCGCACAGAAACCACCGACTCGCCCTTTACCAACGCGCTGCGCGCAGGCGAAGTGCTCAAGATTCCCATCGGCCACATGGAGGGCAACTACTTCTGTGACGCGGCCACGCTCGCGCAGCTCGAGCGCCAGAACCGCATTGCCTTCCGTTACTCGACACCCGCAGGCGAAGTGACGCCCGAGGCCAATCCCAACGGCTCGCTGGCCAACATTGCCGGCGTGCTCAGCGAGGGCCGCAACGTGCTGGGCATGATGCCGCATCCGGACCGCTCCAGTGAAGCGCTGCTTGGCTCCGCCGATGGCCTGCGCATCTTCCAATCCCTCACGCAGCACTTGGCCGCAGCAGTTCCAGCTCGGTAATGGCAGGCGCAGCCATGATCGACATCCATCACCACTTGCTCTTCGGTTTGGATGACGGCGCGCCGGACTTGGAAACTTCGCTGGCCATGGTGGAAATGGCCCAGCAGGATGGCATCACGCACATCATCTGCACTCCGCATGCCAATGGATACTATGCCTTTTCTCCCGAAGAAAATGCCCTGCGGCTGGCAGAGATTGAAGCGAACTATCGCAAGCGTACTGGCGCGTCCGTCACGTTTGGATTGGGCTGCGACTTCCATCTCAGCTTTGACAACATCGAGGACGCCCTGCAACACCCAACGCGCTACACGCTGAACGCAAAAAATTATCTACTGGTTGAGTTTCCCGACTTCGCTATTCCGCAAAACATGGCGCAGGTCTTCTATGAAATGCTCTTGCGCGGTATCACGCCCATCCTGACCCATCCCGAGCGCAACCTGACACTCGTTCGTGAGCCGGAACGCATGAAGGAGTGGATTCGCATGGGATGCCTGGTACAGGTTACCGCTGGCTCGCTGACTGGCCGCTTCGGAAAAACCGCGCAAAAGGTTGCCGAGCAGTTGCTGCGCGACCGCTGGGTTCATTTTTTGGCCACCGACGCGCACGATGTCACGCGTCGTCCGCCGCTATTGCGCGAAGCCTACGAAGCCGTCGTGCGCACGCATGGACAAGACTGCGCTGAGCGGCTCTGTGTCACCAATCCCCGCGCCGCGTTTTACGGGGAACCGCTACCAGAACAACCCGACCCGATCGGCCTGCTCGAAGAAGACGGTGGAAAGCGCGGACTGCTTGGGCGCATCTTTCCCCTCTTACGATAAACGCTCGTCTGCGTTTTATTTTCTTTGACAAGGATAGTGGCACTGGATAGTATGTCCCCGTGAAATCTAAAACTCTTGCCCTATTCCTTTTCTGCGGAGCGGTGTTGTGTGCATTCGCTCAAGATGCCATCAAGCCTGCTGCCGATGGATATATCACGGCCATCCCATCGAAGGCGAATTTTGATGTGGACGGACTACATATCCAAACCACGCAGTCAACAGAATATATTCAACGTGTTGTCACAAAAGACTCGCAATCCGATACGACCGATGCAACCTTGGCGAACCACCTGCAGGTTGGACAGCAAGTGCAAATATTCGGGAAGAAGGATTCTTCGGGTATTGTTCATGCAGCGCAAGTCATATTGTTGAACAATCCCACCAATTCAGTGCATGGCTTTGGGGTGATTCAAGCCGTGTATGCCGACTCGAACGGTTCTGTTTTTGAAGCAGATGGATATAGGATCGAAACTGAGCCAACGGCAAAAATTTCATATGGAGCGCATGTGCAAAAAAGTGCAGGTGCAGCGCCCGGACAGTGGCTCGCATACTCGGGCAAATGGGATTCACATGGACATATCGAAGCAACTGAAATAAAAATTTCTGAATTTTCCTTGTCATCAAGAGACAAAAGAATGCGCAAGGCCGGGAAGAATGCGACACTTCCACCGTCGGCTGAAGATTCAAAGTTACAAGTGAAAGTGAGTGCAATTGGGAATAAATTGGTGCCAAAGTTTCAAAAAAATCTTCCTGCTGATGACCCGCAAAAAATCAACTTTCAATTCATCGTGGCAGATAAAGACCTTCTGTACGTGCCATTGGCGTTACAAGACGGCAAAATCATAGTTCCCAAAAGCGTTGTTGGTCTTTTGCAGAACGATGATCAAATTGCAGCCGTTTTAGCTA
>JAJZMO010000375.1 GCA_021798235.1 Acidobacteriota bacterium
CTGGATCCATTGCCGGGCTACGTGCCCGCCACGGAATCGCGCCAGGCAGAGTTAGCCCGCGCCTACCCACTGGAGATGCTGGCGCGCAAGGCCGACAACTATATGAACTCCACCTTTGCCAACCTGCCCGGACACCAGGCGATGGAGGCCGGGCACGCGAATCTTCTGGAAATGCACGCCGACGATGCGATGCAGCGCGGCATCGAGACGGGCGATATGGTCGAAGTGTGGAATGCGCGCGGAAAAATTTCTCTGCAGGCCAGGGTGAATGGCAGTGTGCCTGCGGGCGTGGTCGCCTGCCGTTTGGCCTGGAACCAGACTTCCTTGGATGGGCATGGCGTCAACGTGCTGACCAGCGAGTCCGTGGCCGACTTTGGCGGCGGAGCGACGTTTTATTCCACGCTGGTAGAGGTGCGTCGGGCAGCAAAGATGGCGTCTGCTTAGGCGGCGGGTTGGGATGCAGCGGCTCTGTCCCGTATAATCATCTTTTCCGAAGGAATCGATTTTCGCAGTGAGGGTGTGCTTATTTTTTCCGTCAGCGTAGGGAGCGTTTGTGCCCCGAATCCAACCTCTACGACCGTGCGTTCCATGGCATGCAAGGCTGCCCGTTTTCTGGCGCTGATGCTCGTCGTGCTGGGCGCAACCTGCGCACTTTGGGCGCAGTCGAGCACCGTCAGCGAAATTCGCGTCATCGGCAATCGGCGCATTCCCAAGGAGACCATCCTTGCGCGCATGTTCACCAAAGTCGGCGACAACTACGATCCGCAGACGGTGGAGCGCGACTTCAATTCGTTGTGGAATACCGGCTATTTTGAGAATGTGCAGATTGATCGGCAGGAGACGCCGAAAGGCATCATTCTGACCGTCATCGTGCGGGAACGGCCCACCATCCGCGAGATCAACTACAAGGGCCTCAACTCTGTTTCGCAATCCGATGTGCTGGACCGCTTCAAAAAAGAAAAAGTTGGTTTGACCGTGGAAAGCCAGTACGATCCGACCAAGATCAAGCTGGCCGAGACCGTGCTGAAACAGTTGCTGGCTGAACATGGCCACCAGTTCGCCACCATTCGCACCGACGTCAAGACGATTCCTCCGGCCGCAGTCTCGGTTAACTTCATCGTGAAGGAAGGCCCGACAGTCAAGGTGGGCCACATCCGCTTTGAGGGCAACAAGCACGTATCCAGCCACACCTTGAAGAATGCCATGGTGAACCTAAAACCCATCGGCATTCCGGATTCCTATATTTTGGAAAACCTGTTTGCGCGCACCTACGATGAAGGCAAGCTGGAGCAGGATACGGAACGTGTCCGCCAAGCGATGCGCGATCGGGGCTTCTTCCGGGCCAGCGTAGACCAGCCCGAGACCCATATTCGCAATCAGGGCGGCATCTCCATCTTTACGTTGCGCCCGCGCAAGGGCAAGGTGATGGATATAACGCTGCCCGTGGAAGAAGGCGATCGCTACCGCTTGGGCAGCATCACCTTTACCGGCAATAAGGCCGTCACAAACACCAAGGCGCTGCGCGCGCTCTTCAAGCTCAAAGATGGCCAAATCTTCGACGCCACCTTGATTGGCAAGGGGTTGGAGAATCTACGCAAGGCATACGGAACGCTGGGCTATATCAACTTTACTGCCGTGCCCACGCCGTCGATCGATGAGGCCAAGAAGCTGGTGAGTCTCAACATCGACATTGATGAAGGCAAACCCTATTACATTTCCCGCATTGAGTTCCGCGGCAACACGATTACGCGCGATCGCGTCATTCGTCGTGAGTTGCTCGTGGAAGAGGGACAGATCTACAACAGCAGGCTGTGGGATTTGAGCCTGTTGCGCCTGAACCAGTTGAACTACTTCAATCCACTCCGGGCCGATCAGGATTCGGAGACGCATCAGGATGCCGACAACGGAACCGTAGATTTGCTGTTGAAGGTGCATGAAAAGGGCAAGAACAGCATTGGCCTGAACGGCGGATTTAGCGGATTGTCCGGCGCATTTTTAGGGGCAAACTACCAGACCAACAACTTTTTGGGGTTTGGCGAAACCCTGAGCGTGCAGGCCGCCATTGGCGATTTGCAGCGCAACATGACCCTGGGCTTTACGGAGCCGTATTTTGGTAATCGTCCTCTGACCCTGGGCATGCAGTATGTGCGCCAAAAGACGGACTACAACGCGACCAAGGGCTACAACCCGCTTTCGGGTGGCAATGCCAACTTCCAAGCGGCGCAGCAGTCCACGGTGCAGAACTTTAACCAGTCCACCTCAGGGGTTACCGTTTCGGCCAGCTATCCAATCCGCCGTACATTCAAGCGCATCGGTGCCACCTATTCTTGGAGTCGCTCGGGCATTCAATCCTTTAGCGCTGCAACCAGCAACCTGTTTCAATTTTTGAACTTCCGCCATGGAACCACCGGCCAGACCGCGCTGAATGGAATTATCACCAGCCAATTGTCGCTGAGCTACAGCTATGACACGATTGGCGATCCCTATCGTCCGCGTACCGGTAAAGAGCTGACTTTTGTTTTGCAGGGATCGGGTCTGGGAGGCAATGTTAGCTTTTTAAACCCGACCGTGGAATACAAGTTCTTTAAGCCGATCCGTTGGTTCCACTTTAATCCCGAAGGACGGGATGTTTTTGGCTATCGTATCCAAGCATCGTATGTGCAGGGAATCGCTGGCTTGGTGGCACCGCCGTTCAACCGCTTCTTTGCTGGCGGCGAGAACGACCTGCGCGGCTTTGACGTCCGCTCGGCCACGCCGTATGCCTTCATGCCGACCAAGGTTGAGTTTAATCTGATGAATCCTGACGGCACATTGGTGCCAAAGGATCCGACGAACCCCACCTTGGGTGCCGTGCAGATTCCGCTGCCAGTCTATGCGCTCTCGCCGATTGGTGG
>JAJZMO010000309.1 GCA_021798235.1 Acidobacteriota bacterium
CTAGTCTCTCCGTAAGCAGCATTGAATCAACAACTTACAAGGCATTAGGAGCGGCATTTTTTAAAAGAATTTGCAGCCCTGAAAGCCCCAAAGCACCAGTCCACCCAATCAAATCAACAACATCCCCGCAAAAACATCGGGGGATTATAGATCAATAACGGGTACTCGATCTCGTAAAATCATCAACTTACACACAAGAACAATGGGGGTCTCCAAAGCATCTGAAAATGCCCCACCCCACATGATTTTTGCGCGTAACCCATTGAAAAAAGAGAAACTGTGGTCTTTGCGGCGAAACCGCCTCCGCACGTGGGGCCAGCACCGCGCAAAGCGTGCGATTGCCTGGACGGGCAATCCTACTTCGCCGCTGCGGCAGGCTCCGGCTCAGCCGGCTTCGGCGCAGCAAGCGGAATCTCTTCCACGATGTCGATTCCTGTCCGCCGCAGCAGTTGCGCCACGGTCGCCTTGTTCAGCCGCGTCGCGTCGTACTCTACCCGAACCGTCTTCGCGGCCTCGTCAAACTGAATCTTCCTTACGCCATACACCTGGCGCATCGCGCCCACTCCGGCCATCGCCGTCTCCGTCGGATGCATATCGTACCGGTAAAGAACCTCTAGCTGCGTCATGATGCCATCATATCAGCGCCTTGCGCCCGACGAATCACCTCGAATTCACTCCCCGCATCGCCCCCGCAAATCTCAATTCGTTCCGGCATCCCGCTCCAGCCCATACAAGTGATGCAGAGGCCCCTTGCCCTTGCCCACCGGATACGCCGCCTCCATCGCCTCCCGCACATACTGCTTCGCCGCCGCCACAGCCGCCGCCGCACCATCCCCCATCACCACCCGGCACAGCAGCGCCGAAGAAAAGCTGCACCCTGTCCCATGCGTCGCCCGCGTCTCCACCCGCTCGCCCGCAAACCACTGCTCCTCACCCTCCGCCGTCCGCAGAAAATCATCCGGCCGCTCCGCATCCCCGCCCGTCACCACCACGTTCAACTCCGGATTCCCCAGCTCCCGAACCAACTCCGCCAGCCGCCGCGCCCCATCGCGCACCGCCTCCTGCCCAGCGACTTCCATCCCCGTCAGCACCCCCAGCTCAGACAGATTCGGCGTCACCCAGCCCACCAGCGGCAGCAGCTCCTGCTGCATCGCCTTCAAACCGTCCCCCTCCAGCAGCGCCTTGCCCGAGCTCGACCGCACCACAGGATCCAGCACCACCCTCCCGGGCGGCACGCCCGTCGTCCGCAGAAACTCCGTCACCACGCCCACATTCGCCCGCGTCGCCAGCATCCCGATCTTCACCCCGGCCACAACCACATCCTCCGCCAGGCACGCCAGCGTCTCCCGTAGCAGTCCCGCATCCACCGGCTCCACCCGGCGCACCCCCTGCGTCGACTGCACGGTCAGCGCCGTAACCGCCGAAACCCCATACACCCGGTGCGCAGCAAACACCTTCAGGTCCGCCGTCATCCCCGCTCCCGACGACGGATCAAACCCCGCCACCGTCAGCACCACAGGCCTTGCCTCGCGCAACGCATCCTCCTTCGCCGCCATCTCCATCTCGCTCCGCGTCATGGCTTTCGGGATACCCGCGCCAATTCCGCTTCGTCCACTTCCGCCATCGGACGAACCACCATCTGGCGCGCCAGCAGCGCCGCCGTCCCCTTTTCCATCACTACCTCCACGGCCGGATGCTCCTGCACCGCCGCTTCCAGCTTGTGCACCTTGTCCGGCAACTGCTGCCACACCACCTGCCGGTCGCTGTAGAACAACACCGTCCTCATATCCAGATCCGTCGGTCCCGGCTTCCCCACCACAAACAGCGGTCCCGCATCCCCTGATGCCTTCGCCGCCAGCGCCAGGCACCGCTCCACGTTCGCAAAATGCGTCCCCGGCCATATCACCAGCCTCCGGTACGCCGCCCCAAACCCAATCAGAATCACCGCCGCCGCCCCATACCCAATCACCCGTCGCTTCCTGCTCCACTCCGCCAGCAGCCGCCCTACCTCCATCGCCAGTGCTGGATACAACGGCAAGACATAGTGCTGGTATTTCGTAGCCACCAGCGTATACAGCAGCAGCGTCACGCCAACCAGCGCCCACAGCAGCGAGTACTTCCATTCCCGCCGCCAAACCCACTTCACCGCTGCACACACGCCCAGAATCCACCACGGAAACGCCCCCACGCCGATGCCCCGGATGTAATACAGTGGCCCGCCGTCGCTCCCATTCAGGCGTTGAAATGCCCGATCGACAATGTGATACCCCACGTACCCATCCAGAAACCTCCACCCGAACTCCGCCACCATCCATAGGTGCCACGGCAGCACAAGCACCGCCAGCAGCAGCATTCCCAGCCAGAACTGCCGTCCCGTGATCAGCTTCTTCTCGCGCCGCCGGAAGAACCAGTCGAGCCCAATCGCCACAGGTGCCACCACCACGGCCGGGCCCTTGTCCAGAATCCCCAGCCCCAGCGCCGCGCACATCAGGTAAAACCACCTGCCGTCACCCTCCCTCAGCCGCATGTAGCCGTACACCATCAGGTAAAGGAACAGCACCAGCAACGCATCCGTGATACCCACCCGCATGAAGCGGTCGAACTCATGCATCGTCAGCAGAACGAAGCCCGCAAACAGCCCCGCCGCAGGACCCGCCGCCCGACGTGTCATCGCGTAGACCAGCAGCACTGTCGCCACGCCGGCCAGCGCCGACTCCAGACGCGCCGCGAATCCGGTCACCCCCAGCAACCGGAACTCCGCCATCTGCACCCAGTACAGCAACGGCGGCTTCTCAAAAAATGGATGATGGTTCCAGTAAGGCGTCAGCCAGTGATGCCCTTCCAGCATCTCCTTCGAAACCTCGGCATAGATCGCCTCATCCCAGTCCGGTAG
>JAJZMO010000076.1 GCA_021798235.1 Acidobacteriota bacterium
TATGAGCACTATCGGCCAATAAGCGCACAAGATAGCATTCCTGAAACCAAACTTGGATGCGTGTTGGCTCTGGCTGACAAACTGAGCACAATCTATGACATGTTCGAGATTGGATTACAGCCAACGGGATCCAAAGATCCGTTTGCTTTGCGCCGTGCGGGCAGCGGAATTGTTCGTATTCTTGCAGAGTGCAATAAGTTCGATAAAACTCTGGATTTGCTGACGTTATTGCTATGTCTCAGTGCCGATCAAAAAGGATATAAGCCAGTAATTGGTCGGACCATCCATGAATTCTTATTGGATCGCGTAGAGCATTACTTGCAGGAAAGCCACAAGGTGCGTTTGCATGTAGCACGTTCCGTTCGAAACTCCGGCGCTCTTGAATATCTTCCCTCTAGCCCCCCCAATGCTTCGGATCGAACTGGCCTGAAGTGTATTGTCGATTTCTCTCGAACCTTGAATGATGCGATTGGCTCGCCAGAAGTGTTGGCCGTGGCGGAATTGCTGAAGCGCGCATCCAATATTCTGCGGCAGGCCAAAGAGAAGGGCATTCAGCACGAGCAGCGGGAGGCGGAAAATCTGTTGAGAGATGCAGCCGAAATTGAACTGGCGCGGCAGGTGACGGAAGTCGGTGCGAGCATTCAGAAAAATTACCGCGAAGGAAAGTACAGCGAAGTCATTGAGGCGATTGCAGGCTTGCAGAAACCGCTGAACACATTTTTTGATTCCGTCATGGTGATGGTGGACGACAAAGATACGCGCGCAAACCGGCTGGCATTGCTGGCTCGGACTGTTTCAGTTGTCCGTTGGGCTGCAGATTTCTCTGAGTTGGCTTCCATCTAAAGCAGCGTCCTTCTGCGCAGAAGGCTCTAGGATCCAGAGGATCCTAGAGCCTTTTCTCTGCCAGAAGGAATGTGCTGGGGGAAGAGAGCGACGCTCCCACCCCAGCCGCAAACGAGCGCGGCTAGGATGGGAGCGTCGCAGGTTTTGTTCCCGAGGGAGTTGCAAACCCGCTGCAACCCTACAAGAACAGCGGGGCCAGCACCAGCGTGATGGTTGCCAGCAGTTTGATGAGCACATGCAGCGATGGCCCGGCGGTGTCCTTGAAGGGATCGCCGACCGTGTCGCCGACGACGGAGGCCTTGTGCGCCTCGGAGCGCTTGCCGCCGTGGTGGCCCGACTCGATGTATTTCTTGGCGTTGTCCCAAGCGCCGCCGCCGTTGTTCATCAGCATGGCCATCAGAATGCCTGCGATGGTGCCGACCATCAGCAGCGCGGCCACGGCCTCGGCACCGCTTAGATCCACGGGAATGCCATGGATGGTGGGCAGGTTGATGCCAGAGGCGACGTGGAAGGTATCGCCAAAGTTGCGGAAGATGAGGCCGACGGCCAGCGGCATGCAGACGACGAGCAGGCCGGGCAGCACCATTTCTCGCAGCGCCGCTCCCGTGACGATGGAGACGCAGCGTCCGTAGTCGGGCTTGGATGTACCCTGCATGATGCCGGGGTTTTCGCGGAACTGCGCGCGCACATCTTCGATGACGTACTGCGCAGTGCGCCCTACAGCCTGAATCGCTAGCGAGGAGAACAGAAAGACCAACATCGCGCCCAGCAATGCGCCCACGAAGACGGGAACGCTGGCCAGATTGACATTGGTGAATTGCCAGTCGGGCGGCATGTATCCGCCGGAGTAGGCGACCTTGTCGGCGACGATGCCGTGAATCTCTTCCATATAGGCAGAGAAGAGCAGGAAGGCAGCCAGTGCGGCGGAGCCGATGGCGTAGCCCTTGGTAAGCGCTTTGGTGGTGTTGCCCGCAGCGTCCAGCAGATCGGTTTTGCGGCGAATCTCCTCTGGCTGGTTGGACATTTCAATGATGCCGCCCGCGTTATCGGTGATGGGGCCGAAGGTGTCCATGGCCAGAATGTAGGCCGCTGACGAGAGCATGCCCATGGTGGCGATGGCTGTACCGTAAATGCCCTTGGCGTAGCTGGCGATGGTGTGTACATCGGCCAGTCCGCGCAGGCCGCAGTAATAGCTGAGCAGCAGCGCCGCGCTGATGACGATGGCGGGCAGCGCAGGCGTTTCCATGCCGACGGCCAGTCCGCTGATGATGTTGGTGGCCGGGCCGGTCAGCGAGGCCTTGGCGATGGATTGCACTGGGCGATAGCGGCACTCGGTGTAGTACTCCGTGATGCGGACGAAGAGGAAGGATGTGATGATGCCGATGACGCCGCTGGCGAAGAGCCACCAGCGTCCGCCCAGCATGAAGTGGACGGCAGCGGCAAACCCACCCAGAGCCAGCAGGGTGGTAATCATGTAGCCGCGATCGAGCGCGTGCATGGGGTCTTCCTGCTCGCCGCAGCGCACGGCACTGACGCCGATGACGCTGGCGATTAAGTTGATGGCATGCACGATGAGTGGGAAGAGAATGCCCTTGATGCCGAAGACTGGATAGAGCGCCGCGCCGAGGATCATGGCGCCGACGTTTTCCGCCGCAGTGGATTCGAAGAGGTCGGCACCGCGGCCCGCGCAGTCGCCCACGTTGTCGCCCACCAGATCGGCGATAACGGCCGGGTTGCGTGGATCGTCTTCAGGAATGCCAGCTTCGACCTTGCCGACCAGGTCTGCGCCTACGTCCGCGGCCTTGGTGTAGATGCCGCCGCCGAGCTGCGCGAAGAGCGCAACCAGCGAGGCTCCAAAGCCAAAGCCAACCAAGCGGTAGGGAACCTCTTGCGGATGATGGACGCCGCCGAAGGCCAGAAAGAGGACGCCAACGCCAATCAACGAGAGCGCGACGACGACCAGGCCAGTGACGGCTCCGCCGCGCAGCGCCAGTTGCAGCGCGCGGTTCAGGCTGGTGCGCGCGGCGCTGGCCGTGCGGATGTTGGCGCGAATGGAGACATACATGCCGGTGTAGCCGGCAATGGCGGAGCAGATGGCACCGATCAGGAAGCTGACGACCGTCATACCCGCGTAGGGAGCGGTGCGCCCGTACATGTGATAGCCAGCGTACAGGATGGCGGCGATGACCAAGGCCAGCGCGCCAATGGAGGTGTACTGCCGGCGCATAAAGGCCTCTGCGCCTTCGCGGATGGCGTTGGAGATGGCTTGCATCTCGGGCGTGCCACTGTTCGACGCCAGCACGGAACGGGAGAAAAGAAAGGCCACCAACAAGGCCAGCACGGCGACGGCGAGCGCGCCCCAAAGATAGTTCACATCGGCACAGGATGGGGCGTGGGATGTCGAAATGGATGCGGCGGATGATGCGACATCCGGCGTGGTTTGCAACAATAGCATGGCCGCATTCGCGAACAAAGATTCCAAGATGTTCCTCCAGAAACGCTCCGGTACAACCGGGTACTTGGTTCCATGATCTGGGCAGTTTTTGGCCGCATCGCCTCCACTTTTGACGGCGGCGATGGCCGGAAGCCTATAAGACAGGAACCGCGCTATTAGAGCATGCGGGAAAAACGAGGGTCAACCCCGCCGGGGATTTTCTTCTGGATGCATGGCTGTGGCGGCGGTCTGGGGAAGCCGGTACAATACCGTAACGGGAGAGCACTTTTTGCGGAGGCGGCAGGCAGGCATGGCGCAGACCAGTACGGCGGAGACAAAGGCCCGGACCTCGCATGAGGAAGCCGGACTGACGGCGCAGCAGATGGTGCAAATCTACCGGCTGATGTATCTTTCTCGCCGCGTGGATGACCGCGAAATTCTCCTAAAGCGGCAGCAGAAAATCTTTTTTCAAATCTCCTGCGCCGGACATGAGGCGTTGTTGATCGCTGCGGGCTTGGCCATGAAGCCGGGCTATGACTGGTTCTATCCGTATTACCGCGACCGGGCGCTGAGCCTGACGCTGGGCGTGACTCCGGAGGCGATGCTGTTGCAGGCTGTTGGCGCGGCGACGGATACGGCCAGCGGTGGACGCCAGATGCCCTCACACTGGACGGACCCTGCGCTGCACATCGTGACGCCATCGTCTGCGACCGGATCGCAATGCGTGCAGGCGGTGGGCTGCGCAGAGGCGGGGCGGTATTTTGCGCAACATCCGGAAGCGGCGCGCAAGCCGGAGGGCGCTGCGGGCGCATTCGATTACCGGCTGTTGAAGGATGTGCGCTTCCACGGCGATGAGGTCACCTACGTTTCCCTGGGTGAGGGTGCGACCAGCGAAGGCGAGTTCTGGGAGTCGATCAATGCTGCCTCCAACGGCAAGCTGCCGCTGCTTTTCGTGGTCGAGGACAATGGCTACGCCATCTCCGTGCCGGTGGAGGTGAACACACCGGGCGGCAACATCTCCCGCCTCGTGGCCAATTTCCCCAATTTTTACTTTGCCGAAGTGGATGGCACCGACCCCGTAGCCAGCTATGCGGCGATGAAGAAGGCCGTGGCGCATTGCCGCTCTGGCAAAGGCCCGGCGCTGGTGCATGGGCACGTGATTCGTCCGTACTCCCACTCGCTCTCTGACGACGAGAGGCTGTACCGGCCCGAAGCCGAGCGTGAGGCCGACGCGCTGCGCGATCCGCTGCCGCGGCTGCAAATGTATCTGCTGCGCGAGGGCATTCTGGACGAGCAGGCCCTGACGCGCCTGGAGCAAGAGGTGGATGAGCAAGTACGTCAAGCCGCAGAACATGCGCTGGCTGCGCCGCTGCCGAGCACGGATACCATTTTGCAGCACGTCTACTGCGACGCCATGCCGCCGACGGCGGTGGTGGAGTCTGCCGCGCCCACGCCCAAGGCCGAAGAGCCGGAGCACACGATGGCCGAACTCATCAACACCTGTCTGGCGCAGGAGATGCGGCGCGATGAGCGGATCGTGATCTTTGGCGAGGACGTGGCCGATTGCAGCCGCGAAGAATATTTGAAGGCTGGGCTGGTCAAGGGCAAGGGCGGCGTCTTCAAGCTAACGGCCGGCTTGCAGAAGGCCTTTGGTTCAGAGCGCGTCTTTAATTCCTTGCTGGCAGAGGCCTGCATCATTGGCCGAGCCACAGGCATGGGCACACGCGGCATGAAGCCGGTGGTGGAGATTCAGTTTTTTGATTACATCTGGCCAGCCATGCACCAGTTGCGCAATGAACTGCCGCTGATCCGCTGGCGGTCGAACAATAATTTTTCTGCGCCGATGGTGATGCGCGTGGCCATTGGCGGCTATTTGACGGGGGGATCGATTTATCACTCCCAATGTGGCGAGAGCATCTTTACGCACACGCCGGGCATTCGCGTGGTCTTTCCGTCGAATGCGCTGGACGCCAACGGCCTGCTGCGCACGGCTATTCGCTGCGATGACCCCGTGCTGTTTTTGGAGCACAAGCGTTTGTACCGCGAGACCTACGGGCGCAGCGTGGACCCCGGCCCGGAGTACATGATTCCTTTTGGCAAAGCCAAGACGGTGCGCGCTGGCAAAGACCTGACGGTCATCACTTACGGCGCGGTGGTGCCGCGGGCCTTGCAGGCGGCGCAGCGGGCTGAGCGGGAGCAGAATCTGTCGGTCGAGATTATCGATCTACGCACGTTGAGTCCCTATGATTGGGAGGCGATTGCCGAGTCCGTGCGCAAGACCAGCCGTGTGATCGTGGCCTATGAGGACATGCAGAGCTGGGGCTATGGTGCGGAGATTGCCGCTCGCATCGCGGATGAATTGTTTGAGGATTTGGATGCGCCGGTGCGTCGCGTGGCGGCCAAGGATGTTTTTGTGGCGTATCAGCCGCTGTTGGAGGACGCCATCCTGCCGCAGCCGGAGGATCTTCTGCGGGCGATGGTGGAACTGGCCCGGTTTTAGCCGACAGGAAAAATTCAGCAAAATCAATAAAGGGGCGCGAGTGGATCGCGCCCCTTTTGCTGTTGTTGCTAGACGGCTTAGGCTGCGATTTCTTCTTCGTCGCCGCATTCGCAGTGATTGGGCAACAGTCCGTCAATGGACAGTGCGCCCGAACCATTGCAGAAGATGACAACGCAAAGGGCCAGGACGAGCAGGTGGTACTCATAGCCTTCGCCATGCAGCACGCCGCCCCAGTTCATAAAGAAGCCGACATGGATGTGATACATGAAGACGGCAACGATCATATCCACGGCGATGCCAATGACGGCGATACGGCTGAGCAGGCCCACCAGCAGGCCAATGCCGCCCAGGAACTGGGCTAGAATCGCCAGCGCGGCCAGCGGCGTGGGAATGCCCATGCCGACCTTAAACATGTGTACCGTGCCGGGGAAGGTGTAGCCGCCAAACCAGCCGAGCACGAGCTGAGACCCGTGCATGAAAAAGACCAGGCCAAGAATGAGCCGGGCAATAGTCAGAGCGTAATCTTTTTTTGTTGCCGTAATCTTGCACAACATGATGCGTCTCCTAAGTGATGTACGGATGCGGATACAGCCAACAGATAGAGTGGCCTAATTTATAGCAGAGCGGAAGCAATTTCGGAAGAGGGTACTCAGCAAGGCACTCTGGCCAAAGGAATTCGGGCGAAATTGCATGGCCGCAGCAGGGGCAAGACCGGCAGCGGCCACGGGGAGGTTAAAAGTTGTGGCCAGCCTGTGGCTTGGGCTGGGGCGTGCGCGCGGCGATGGCGTCCAGCTTGCTGTGGGCCTGGACAGCCTCCGGGGATTTCGGATAGCGCTGGATGAGCGCGTGAAACTGGTGGATGGCCGCATCCCGCTTGCCCAGCGCCAGCAGGCATTGGCCCTGGCGCAGCATGGCCGCCGGAGCCTTGGCGTTGCCCGGATATTGCAGCAGCAGGGAGCTGTAGCCTTCGATGGCGTTCTGGTAGCTGCCTTGGCGGTAGGCAATCTCCGCCTGATAAAAGAGCGCGTTGCCGGCCAGATCCTTTTGCGGATAGAACTTGATGACGTCGCCAAACTCCTGGCTGGCCAGGTTGTATTTGGCAGCGTTGTAGTCGCCGAGCGCGGACTGGTAGAGCTGGTCGAGCGGTGGAGCCTGCGGTGCGGCGGGACTGGAGCCGCCAGGGTTGGAGCCATCCTGCGCGGCGGGCGCACCCCCATTGGTGGCCTGTCCGGCTTGCAGGGATTGCTGTTGCTGCTGCAGCGCGTCCAAGGCCTTTTGTACCTTGTCCAGCCGGGCGCGAAACTCATCAATAGAGTCGTTGAGCGATTGCATCTGGCCGGAGATTTGGTCGATCTTGCCGCTGCTGGACTCCTGCACCGACTGCATGGATTTCTGCATGGCGTCCACTTGTGCGGCCATTTTGGCCACGCTGGCATTGGACTGTTGCAGCATGTTGGTCAACATGCCCATGTGCTCTTCCTGCGATTGCTGGATGGTGAGCAGCATGGATTGCAACTGCTGTACTTCAGTTTGCAGTTCGATGATGTCCTTGTTGGTGGCGCGGGCTGGCTGCGCGGGCAGCAACAGCGCGGCTGCACAGAGCAGGCCGAGACTCACGGCGATGCGGCGTGGACTGGATGTGGATGGACGATGCGCAAAGCGGGAGACGCAGAACATACAGCGGTGCCTCATGGGGTTTGGAGTGCAGCGCTGCCGGTTTGCAGCGCACAACCTTCACTGAAAAGTGTACGGCAGCATGACGGATTGCGCCATGCTGCCGTAGGTTGCAGTACGTGGACTACTGGTCGAGGGAGAACTGCGCGCGGCGGTTCTGCTGCCAGCACGATTCCTTGTGCTCGGTGCAGAACGGCTTCTCCTTGCCGTAGCTGATGGTGCGCAGGCGGCTGCCGTCGATGCCAGCCTTGACCAGCGCATCCTTGGCTGCATCGGCGCGCTTCTGGCCCAGAGCCAAGTTGTACTCTTCGGAACCGCGCTCGTCGCAGTAGCCGGCCACGAGGACCTTCAGGTCCGCGTGCGACTGCAGGAAGGCAACGGAGTCCGTCAGGGTCTGCTGTCCATCGGAGCTGATCTTATAGCTGTCGAAGGCATAGAAGACCGGCTTGACGTTCTGCTCAAACATGGCTTCCGTCATGGCTGGCGGTGGCGGCGGTGGTGGCGGCGGCGGCGGTGCGGTCACCGTAACCGTGGCTGTGGCGTCGGCGGAACCGCCATCGCCACGAGCGATCAGGTGATAGGTCGTCGTCGTCGTGGGGCTGACGCTCTGGGAGCCGCTGACGCTGGCATAGCCAACGCCATCAATGGTTACACTGGTGGCATTGGTCGTGCTCCAAGTCAGCGTGGCGCTTTGTCCGCTCTGAATGGAGGTTGGGCTGGCCGACAACGTGGCCGTGGGTGCAGCCGGTGGCGGCGGCGGTGGCGGCGGCGGTGGCGGGGCCACTTTCTTCTGGCATCCAGCTGCCAACAGCAAAGCTGCTGTCATCATGGACGTCATGAATACTGAGGTTTTACGACGGGCGTTCATGCAATTCCTCCTTCAGGTTGTACTTCTGTTTTGAAAATACGAGCAGCGTAGCGCGGCATTACTTCCAACTCCAATTCGGCATAGAGTTGCTACCGTCGGAGGTCAGGGCGTGCTGCCCCGTTCCGTCGGCCAGCATAGTCCATATCTGCCGCTGACCATGCTGTGAGTTCTGGAAGGCGATGTGGCGGCCATCCGGAGACCATGTGGGAAAATCGTTGCGTCCAATGTCATGGGTCAACTGAATCCAGCGCTTGCTGGCAATGTCCATGACGTAAATATCCTGCCCGCCCGGCGCGCCGGGGCCATAGCTGCGATCCCAGGCGAAGGCGAGAAATTGTCCATTCGGCGACCAGGACGGAGACGTGGCATAGCCGCCGTCGGTCATGCGCTGCACATTGGTGCCGTCGCCATCCATGATGTAGAGCTGCGGCAGGCCGGTGCGCCCGCTGATCCAGGCAATTTGCGTGCCGGTGCGTGGATTCCAGACCGGGGAAACATCCGGGCCTTCGAAGGAAGTGATTTTATGCGCTCCGTAGCCGCTGGCGGCGCAGATCCAAATCTCCGGGTCGCCGGTGCGTGCCGAGGAAAAGGCCAGCGAGTTGCCGTCCGGAGACCAGGCTGGCGATAGATCGGAGCCAGTGCCGGGGAAGTGTACCAGCCGGTTGAGATCCATCGAGTACATGCGGATGTCCCAGCCATTTTTGCCCAGCGCGGCGAAGGCCAGTCGGTGGCCGTCGGGCGAGATGCGGGGCGAGAGCGAAATGAGACCGAGGTGCGTGATCTGCTTCTGGTTGGCACCGTCGTAGTCCATCTGCCAGATTTCGCGGTGTCCGCTGCGGTTGGAGACGTAGTAGATTTTGCTTTCCGCAATGCCGGGGATGCCGCCGCCCAAGCGGGTGATGATGGCATCGGCAAACTCATGCGCGATGTGGCGCGCTGCATCCGGGCTATCGGCCTCGTTGTATTGCTGGGCCAGCACTTGCGGGGATTGCTTGTTTTGCGTGTCGTAGAGCCAGCCGGTGACAGAGATGTGCCCGCCGGAGACGGCCAGTGTGCCAAAGGCCACCATGGCCGCGTTGGCCGGGGGCAGGCTCCATTGGGTGAGAACGATCTCTTGCGGCGAGGCCGGCGCAGCCGTGGGGGCCATGCTCTTGGAGACCAGGTCGAAGATGCCGGCATTCATCAGGTCCGAAAACAGGGTGGCGTCAAAGACCTGCTTGTCGCCGGAGCCTTGCGAGGGATCAAAGCTGGAAAGATGAAAGTCAGCAGCGGCCAAACGAATTTTTTGTGCGCCGAGGTTGGTGCCGGTATGCACCCAATCCTGAGCAGGGGCGCAGGCAGGAATTGCCAAGAGAAGAAGCGCGCTTAATGTATGCACGTATCGAGATTGGAATCGCAACAGCGTCCGTTGCCAACCCGTCATAGCTTCTCCTTTCCCACAATCCAACTGCCAATCACTGACCGGATTCCGCCACTGCGCCGGTGCGCTGGACAGGAATCCACTAAGGAATCATACCGGACAGAGAAAAAACTGCAAACAATACACTTGCGCAAGAGTTCACTGGGGGTCAACGACGGGTGGTTTCGTCGTAAGTAAAAGTATACGCGACGGATACAGAATTGCCAGCGTAGGCATCCGGCAGCGGGCCAAAGGAGTCCACGCGCTCGACGGCCTGAATGGCCGACAGGTCCAGCGAGGGCACACCGCTCGACTGTTGAATCCGCGCATCGCTGACCGAACCGTCGCGGTGTACGGTGAAGCTGACCACGACGGAGTGGCCCATGGAGGCCTGCGGATCGGCAAGCTGGCTGTACCAGTCTTGTGCGACCTTGCGCTTGATCACATCCACATACCAGCCAAAGCGTGCGCCAAAATCGCCATTCTGTACAACCACGCTGTGCGTGCTGGCGGCTTGCGCGTTCATGGGAATGCTGGAGGGAGCCGACTCGCCGTAAAGATGATTTTGCTGCGTAGGCTGCGGATGCAGCGGTGGCTTTTGGCGTTGTGTCTGGGGGGCGGTTTTTACCTTTGGAAGTGGTGCGGCGATGGGAATCGCGTCGGGCGTGGGAGCAGCCACAGATTTGGGTTGTGACAACAGCGGCGCGGGGCTGGGGTTTTGTGTGGCCAGCACATTGTCATTGGGATTTTGC
The DNA here is from genome assembly GCA_021798235.1 of Acidobacteriota bacterium. Next base: position 10,471 of record JAJZMO010000076.1, read on the forward strand.
ACGGTGGGTAGCGGCAGGGAAGGCGCGCTGGAAACCAGCGAGGCCGTGATCGCATCGCCGCTGCTGACCTGACCCCAGGAACTGGTGTGTAGATTGGCGAAGAGTGCATACGCGGCCAGTCCGCCCCCAATCGCCAGATGCAACAGCGCGGAGCTGAACCAGGAGCCTGCTACGGGTTCCTGCATTGCCGCGATTCTGCTGCGTGATGCCATCTTTGATCTCCGCCGGGGCTGCAAGGTCAGTTAGTTGCTCCGCTGTGGATGGGCTGCGTGACGATGCTGACATTGGTGATGCCGGCCTGCTTGACGGCATCCATAACGGAAGCAAATGCGCCGAAGGGAACGTGCTCATCTGCGCGCAGGTAAATGACGGCGTGCGCCGGGTCTGCCGTGTGTTGCGCCAGCAGCGTGGGCAGATCATTCAGGTTCACCGGCTTGTCGTCCAAGTAAACCTGCTGCTTGCTGTCAATGGTGACTGTGCGGCGCTGCTGCGTGATTTGCTTGACGGTGCGCGTCTTGGGCACGGAGACTTCAATGCCGGATTGCAGCACCGGCGCGGTGATCATAAAAATGACCAGCAGCACCAGCACCACATCCACCAGCGGCGTGATGTTGATGTCGGCCAGTGCCGATTGCGTGCGCCCGTTGCTAGCGGTGAAGGCCACGCGGAACCTCCCGCTGCCGTGCATAGGCTTCGCCAGCGGCGCTGGTGGGCGCGGTGGCTTGGATTTCGTCAATGCTGGTCAGCAGCTCACGCGCAAAGCTGTCCATTTGCCCAGCGATTTCGCGCAGGCGGGTGTTGAACTGGTTGTAGCCAATAACAGCCGGAATGGCGACGAACAAACCTGCCGCCGTGGTGATGAGCGCCTCGGAAATGCCGGGTGCCACGGCGCGCAGTGTAGCTTCGCCGGATGCGCCGAGTCCGTGGAAGGCATCCACAATACCCATGATGGTGCCGAAGAGGCCGACAAAGGGCGCCGTGGCTCCGATGGTCGCCAGCCAGCTCATGCGGCGTTCGAGCACGGTGAGTGCTTCGCTACTGGCGTTCTGGGCCGCGCGTTCCAGCGCATTCATGCTGCGAATCTGGCCAGTGGATTCCATCTGGCGGCGGTACTCTTCATAGACGCCGTCAAAGACAGGAACCAGCGGGCTGGGCTTGAACTGCTCACTGACGGTGGCAATCTCCTGCAGGCGAGAGGCTTTGCGAAAGGCGCGCAAAAAGCGCTGACTTTGCGCACGTACTTTGCCCAGGCGTGACCACTTGCCCAGTAGAATGCTCCAACTGTGCAAACTGGCCAGTAGCAGCAGGCCGAGTACGGCCAGCGCCACCGGGCCGCTGTTGCGCAACATATCTAGCAGCGCGCTGTTGCTGCCCAGGCTGCCTAAGTTGAGCGGGTTGGATGTCGGCGCGGCGGCCTGCTGAGGAACATTCTGCAATTGCAGCAGGAACAAAGCGAGTTGTGGAAGAGGGTTCACCATCAAATTTAGTGTACAGGCGCGCGGTACGGCTACCAAACGGAATTTGTGCTCCATCGGTAGCGCAGGCGAGAGGCAGACGCGATTCGTGGTATGCTGCGCACGTCTTCTTCTGGGACAAGAGCGACACTCAAGGTGTGGTGTGTGTGGGAGGGTTGGGAACCGATGCTGCTCGAATTGCGCGCGGAAAATTACGTGGTTGTGGATCAGGCGCATGCCGTCTTTGGCCCGGGGCTGAACCTGCTGACCGGCGAGACGGGCGCGGGCAAGTCGATCCTAATTGACGCGCTGGCGCTGCTGCTGGGCGAAAAGGCTTCTGCAGATGTGGTGCGCCACGGTGCGGACAAGGCTGTGCTGACGGCGGTCTTTGAAGCTACGCCCGGAGCGCTGGCCGTGTTGGAGTCCAACGGTATTGATGCAACAGAAGAGGGCCACGACGACGGCATCATTTTGCGGCGGGAGATTTTAGCCAACGGCAAGGGACGCGTCTTCATCAACAATCAGCCGGCGACGGTAGGCGCTTTGCGCGCGCTGGCACCGGAGTTGGCGTTGGTGCATGCGCAGAGTGACTCGCTGCGCGCTTTTGATGCCGCGCAGCAGCGCACGTTGCTCGACCGCAGCGCGGGTATTCAGACCGAGGCCGTGGCTGCGGCTTATGTCGATTGGTCGCAGGTACGCGGCAGGCTGTACGCATTGGAGCATGAGGAGCAGGACCGGCTGCGCATGGCGGATCTGTGGAGTTTTCAGAAACGCGAAATTGACCAGGCGCAGCCTGTGCCGGGTGAGGATGCCACGCTGGAGGCCGAGAAGTTGCTGCTGGCCAACGCGGAGAAGATTTATACCGCGGCCATGAGCGCGCACGACGTGCTGTATGAGTCGGCCACCTCGGCGGAGACGGCTCTGCGTGCGGGGTTGAAGTACATCGAGGAGCTGGCTCGCTACGACGCGCGCTGGGAAGAGTGCGTGCAGCAGTTGGCCGCCGCGCGCGCCACGGTGAGTGATCTGGGCCAGCAGGCGCGCGACTTTGCCGAGCGCACCCAGGCTTCGCCGGAGCGGCTGGCGGAGATTGAAGATCGCCTGGCGCTGCTCGATCGGCTGAAGCGCAAATATGGTGCGTCGCTCGAGGCGATCCTTGCCTATGGCGAAGAGGTGAGCGGCAAGTTGGCCGAGATTGAAAACCGCGATCAGATTTTGAGTGAACTGCGCGCGCAACTGGCCCAGGCTGCCGAGCGGTATCGCGCTGCGGCACAGGCTCTAACGCAACAACGCACGGCGGCGGCCACGCAACTGGCCAAACGCGCGGAGTCTGAAATCAACGACCTGGCGATGAAGGCGCGCTTTGCCATTGCCGTGACGCCGGATGCCGAGGAGTCGGCGTGGACGGCGCATGGATGGGATACGATCGAATGCCGCATTGCCACCAATGCAGGCGAGCCGTTGCAGTCGCTGGACCAGATCGCATCGGGCGGAGAAATGTCGCGCGTGCTGCTGGCCTTGAAGGTGAGCGTGGAGGAGAGTGCAGCCAGCAAAGGCAAAAAGAAGACGCAGTTGCCGCGCACGCTCATCTTTGACGAGATCGACATTGGCATCGGGGGCCGCGCGGCAGAGGCCGTTGGACGCAAGCTAAAGACGTTGGCGCGCGCGCAGCAGGTGCTCTGCATCACGCACCTGCCACAGATTGCCGCCTTTGCGGATCAGCATTTTTTGATCGAGAAAAAAGAACGCTCCGGGCGCACGCACACCTCCATTCGGCAGTTGGACGATACCGAGCGCAGGCAAGAGGTGGCGCGCATGTTGAGCGGAGCCAAGTTGACGGAGACCTCACTGCAACACGCCGAACAACTACTTTCCTCCAGTCGGTAAGCAGAGCGGGTGGAAGCAGCAATGGGCAGCAGCCTGCGCCCCGTTATGGTGTAAGCCAAGAAACCCCGCATCGAGTAAGCCCGGGCTAGAGAATCGACTGCCCAATGCAGTCGCGGGCCGCCGTCCATTCCCAAGCTGCAAGCAACCGCAGCGCATCCAGCAATCCTTCCAGCGCAAGCATGCCTGCGCTGCTGCATTGAAGTCGCCAATTCGTTCGGCTTCCAGACGCCAGAGGCGCAGTGAGCCTGCTCCGTTGGCCCCCAAAGGCCCGTGACTGCGATCACGGTGTGTTGCGCTCCGAACATGACAATATGGCCAAGTAGGAAATTATGGGGACTCGTGGAAGTGCGCAAAGCTTCGTGGAACAGGCAAAGATGCTCAAAGCACTTGCCCATGAATCGCGCCTGATGATCCTGGATCGGCTGCGCCACGCGGAGTGCTCGGTTGGGGATATGCGGGATCGCATCGGCGGAGATTTATCCACTGTTTCGAAACATTTGGCGTTGCTGCGCGCTCACGGCATCGTTGCAGCCCGGCGCGAGGGCACCATCGTGTATTACCGATTGCTGACGCCCTGCATCTGCAATTTTTTTACGTGTGCGACGCAGGTTCTAAAAGAGAGAACGCGAGGATCGCGCCCGAAGAAGCGCTGAGCAGAAGCGTTGAAAGGAGATTGTGCGCATGGTGGGGATGAAAATGCCTGCACGGGCTGTGTACGGCCAGCGGAAGGTTTACGGTCGCGTGTCGAGCGTCGAGGAGATCCAAGGCCATGCTTGCTGCTAGGAAAGCGCCATGAACGCCACAGCGATTACAACCAACGCATTCTTGTTTCTTGTTACTGTTCTTTGTGCTGGCTCTGCTGCGGCGGAGGATTTGCAGACCGTTTATAAGCAGGCGGCCTCGACTTCTCCGGTGATCGCTCAGGCGCGCGCGCAGTTGGATGCAGACCTAGCTGGCAAACCATTGGCGCGTTCCGTGCTGCTTCCCCACATCAATGCCGGAGCCAGCGGAGGCATGAACACAGCTCGGGTGACTGGTTTTGGCGCGCAGCCAATTTCCACGGGATACCATTCTGATGTCTTCAGCGCCAGCCTGACGGAATCCATTTTCAATGGGCAGGCATTGACGGCGATGCAGCAGTCCGACAGCCGCATTCGCGCCAGCGAAGCGGCCTTGGCGTATGCGGAACAAGAGGTCACACTTCAAGTAACACAGGCCTACTTTGGCGTTTTGCAGGCGCAGGCCAACCAGCGTGTAGCGCAACAACAGATGGACTTGATCGAGAGCATCGATAAGCAGACCCGGGCCAGTCTCCAGGTTGGCAGTGGAGATATTATCTCCGTGCAGGAAGTGCAGGCGCAGTTGGATGCGGCGCAGGCCGACCTGATTGCCGCCAACAATGCGGTCATCGTGGCGAAAAACCAGTTGCAGCGTCTGACGCACCAGCCCGTAGGGAACTTGGAGGACGTCACCTCGTTACAACCGACAGGTCCGCAGCCGGATACGATTGGGCCGTGGCTTGCGGCTGCGCTGAAAAATCAACCGTTGCTGCAGCAGGCAAAAGCCACCTTGAAGGTGTCCGAGCAAGAGGTGCAGTATGCCAAGCGGGCGCGTTGGCCCACGTTGACGTTGAGTGGCATCGGCCAGCACGCAGCGGGAACGCTGATTCCGCCGCTGGCCATCGACCAAATTGGCGGGTCGCTGAATTTGTCCATTCCTATTTATGAAGGCGGCGGTACGCGAGCGGGAATCCGCCAGGCCGAGGCGATTTCCAAGCTCAACCGGGCCAGCGTTGCCAACATTCAGGATCAGATCCAACTGGATACGCAAACTGCATTTCAAAATCTTCAGGACAGTGTTGCGCAGTTTCAGGCGATGCAGCAATCGGTCCATTCCGCCAAAGTATCGATGGATGGAACGCGGAAGGGCTATGAAATCGGCAGTCGCTCCATCATTGATCTGCTGACGGCAACGACCAACTATGCTGCGGCGCAGCGCAATTATTATCTGGCGCTGTACACGCAACTGGTGGCACGAACACAACTGAAGGCGGCTGCTGGCGACTTGACGCCCGCAGATATTGACGCCATCAACACTTTGCTGGAAAGCAGTCCTGCAAAGTAGCCAAGACGGATGTTTGCTGGGAGAGCATCTATGATTTCGATCCAGAAACGCGTTTCCATTCTGGTCCTTGTGCTTTTGCTTTTTGCTGCGGGCTTCTTGGGCAGGCGCTGGTACCTGGCGAAACAGGCTCCGAATGATTCCATCACGCTCTATGGCAACGTGGATATTCGCCAAGTGCAGCTAGCCTTTAATGACAGCGAGCGGATCGACAAGCTGCTGGTAGATGAAGGCAACGCCATTCACAGGGGCCAGCTCGTCGCACAACTGGTGCAGCAGCGTTTTCAGGATGCAGTGGCGCAGGCCCAGGCAAACATGGCTGCGCAGCAACAGGTGGTCGCGCGGCTGCTGGCAGGCAGCCGTCCGGAAGAAATCGCACAAGCGCGCGCCGATGTTGCCGCCGCGCAAGCGGACGTGGTTGCCGCGCAGGCCAATCTGTCCAATGCAGCGTTGCTGTATCACCGCCAGAAGACATTGGCACAGCAGCAGTATGTTTCCCTACAGATTCGTGACGATGCCGAACGCTCCTACCTTGCCGAACAGGCAGATTTGGCGGCTAAGAATCAGGTGTTGGTGGCCAAGCAGCAAGTGTTGCAACTCGCCGTTATTGGCCCGCGCAAAGAGGATATTGCCGCAGCCCAGGCTACGCTTCAATCCGACAAGGCGACGTTGGCCTTGGCGCAAAAAGAACTGGCGGATACGCAGCTCTATGCTCCTGCGGATGGCGTGATTCAGGATCGCATTTTGGAACCGGGCGATATGGTGACTCCACAGATGCCCGTGTTCACGTTGGCCTTGGACAATCCAGTCTGGGTGCGCGCCTATTTGCCGGAGCCGCAAATGGGGAAAGTCGCGCTGGGCATGCGCGCATGGATTGAGTCGGACAGTTTTCCCGGGCAACGATTTTCTGGCTGGATCGGTTTCATTTCTCCTGTGTCGGAATTTACGCCGAAGAACGTGGAAACCACGCAGCTCCGCTCGCAGCTTGTCTATCGCGTGCGGGTGTATGCCTGCAACCCCGGCCATCGTCTGCGCCTGGGAATGCCAGCGACTGTCGTGATCCCGCTCGCCAACAATCCTCCCCACGCAATCGACGCCCACCCATGCGAGAGCAACTGACATGGACGCAATTGTGGTCACGAACCTGAGCAAATCTTTTGGCAAAGGATCGGCCAGCAGAGATGCGCTCAAGAACATCTCCCTGCAAATTCCCGCAGGCAGCATGACGGCGCTCATCGGTCCGGATGGCGCGGGCAAAACCACTCTGTTGCGCTTGCTGGCGGGGATTCTGAGGCCCAGTGCTGGAGAGATTCGCGTTCTCGGACATGCTTTGCCGAAGGAAGCCATCGCGCTGCAAAGCAAGATTGGCTACATGCCACAACGCTTTGGCCTCTATGAAGATTTAACGGTAGAAGAAAACCTGACGCTCTTTGCAGACCTGCACAGCATTCCCAAGCAGAAGCGAGAAGAGCGCTTCAATGAATTGCTGACCATGACGGCGCTAGGCCCGTTTCGCAAGCGGCTGGCAGGGCAATTATCCGGAGGCATGAAGCAGAAGCTCGGCCTGGCCTGCACCTTGATCCATCCGCCGGAATTATTGTTGTTGGATGAAGCCAGCGTGGGTGTGGATCCCATTTCGCGCCGAGAGTTGTGGGGAATCATTCAGCAACAGGTTGCCGCGCAAAAGGTGACCGTTCTGCTGAGCACTGCGTATATGGATGAGGCGGAGCGTTGTGACCACGTCATTCTGTTGCATGAAGGAGAAATTCTGGCGCAGGGAAACCCGGCGCAACTTGCCGCATCCTTTCAGGGACACGCCTTTATTCTGGAAAATCTTCCCAATGCGCCGCGCCACTTGCAGGCACAGGTGGCACGACTGCCGGGCGTGGTGGATACGGTGATTCTCGGTGAGGGGCTGCGCATTGTCATGCAGCAAGCTGCGCCGCCTGCACTGCCGGAGAATCTGGCTGGCTATGGAACATTAAAGCCAGTTCTAGCGCGGTTAGAGGATGCTTTTGTCAGCCTTCTGTTTCGCCGTATTGCGCATCATCCTATTCCGCTGCCAAAGCCGCAGGATACAACCGAAGACCCCACAGCCGTTGTTGTGGTGAAGGAACTTTTCCGCTTCTTCGGCACGTTTGCCGCAGTCAAGAATGTCAGCTTCTCGGTGCGCAGGGGAGAGATTTTTGGTTTGCTCGGAGCCAACGGTGCAGGGAAATCCACGACCTTCCGCATGCTCTGCGGGCTGCTGCCATCTTCGGCGGGAACGCTGCGCGTTGCCGGCGTCGATTTGCGCACAGCGCCCGCCGCCGCTCGAT
>JAJZMO010000220.1 GCA_021798235.1 Acidobacteriota bacterium
GCACCACTTTGCCGTCATTCTGCGGATTGAAGCCTTGCTGACTGGCGCGCAGGGCCTTTTCAATCTCGGCAATCAGGCTGGGATCAAAGGGCTGCACCAAGAGCATTTGCGGCTCGGGTGCGCTGATTTGCGCCACTTGATTGATGGGCATTTCCGTACCGTAGGCCTGCACCTTTACCATTTCCAGCATGTGGACGGAGGCGCGTCCGGTGCGCGTGGCCGACAGACTCAGCCGGAAATCTTCGACCGCCTTGTCCATGCGGGACTTCAGTTGCTGATAGACATCTTTGAGCGCCGGAATGCCGGCCATTGTCGAACCTGCCATGATCATTTTCCTCTCGCATCACGCACTGGGATCAAGGGGTAATTGTACCGGCTTGCCCGGCACGAAACCAACTTGCCGCTTCCGCGCTGGCTGTGCGCTGCCGTTGCACCTCTTCTGCCCCCTGCACAACCCACTGGTTTTGGAGCACAATAGAACCTGATGTTTTCTTCTTCGACGTCCGGAGTTCAAATGATGTTCAGCTGCTCGGTGTGCACCGCGCCCCAGAGCCGCTGGTATGCCTATTTTCACGCAGGCCTGCGGGGCTTCTATCGCTGCCCCAGTTGCAGGAGCTATCTGCAGGTTTCTGGCCGCGTCACTCCGGCCATCATTGCGGCCATCGTGGGCATGGGCTTCATCATTCTCAACATTACCGTGCCGGTGTATCTGGGCAGCAACTTCCTGTGGGTTGCTTTCCAAATCTGCACCTTGGTGGCGATCTACCTAGGACTGCTCCTCTGGATGATGAACATTGAACGCCGCCAACCCACGCGCCGCTTCATGTTTTAGGCAAGCGTGGCTTGTGCCCCTGAATAAATTCCTGCTGCAGATGCGCCCCTACTCCACTGTGACGGACTTGGCCAAGTTGCGCGGCTGATCCACATCGCAGCCGCGGCGCACGGCAATGTGATAGGCCAGCAGTTGCAGCGGCACTGCCTCGAGCACGGGCGAAAGCATCTCTGGCGCGTGCGGCACGTAGAGCACCTGCTCGACCAACTGCGCGATTTCCTGGTCGCCCTCGGTGGCCACGGCGATCACTCGGCCAGAGCGCGCAGTGACCTCTTGAATGTTCGACAGAGTTTTTTCATAACGCAATTTGGAGGCGGGGTCGTTGACGTCTTTTGTCGCCAACACGACCACGGGCAGCGTCTCGTCAATGAGCGCGTTGGGGCCGTGCTTCATCTCGCCCGCCGGGTAGCCTTCGGCGTGGATGTAGGAGATTTCCTTCAGCTTTAGTGCGCCTTCAAGAGCGATCGGGTAATGGATGCCGCGGCCCAGATACAAAAAGTCTCGCGCCGTGGAGTACGTCCGCGCCAGCGTTTCGCAGACCGCGTCGGCGCTCTTCAAAATCTCTTCAATCTTGCCCGGCACGCGGCTCAACTCGTCCACCAGTTGCAGGCTGGCCGCGTCGCTGATGGTGCCGCGCTGTTGCGCCATGTAAAGAGCCAGAACGAAAAGCGCGGTCAACTGTGCAGTAAACGCCTTGGTGGAGGCGACGCCTATTTCTGGCCCGGCGTGCGTATAGATGGCGCCTTGCGCCTCGCGCGCGATCATGGAGCCAACCACGTTGCAAATGGCCAGCGTCTTCGATCCCTTGGCCACCATCTCGCGCTGCGCGGCAATGGTGTCGGCGGTCTCGCCGGATTGCGTAATGAGCAGGCCAATGGTGTTCGGCTCAGCGATCGGGTCGCGGTAGCGGTATTCGCTGGCGTAGTCCACTTCGACCGGCAGGCGCGCCAGCCGTTCGATCATGTACTTGCCGGCCAGGCCCGCGTGCCAGCTTGTTCCGCACGCAGCAATGTTGATCTTGGCAGCGGCGCGAAACTCCGCTTCGCTGATCTGCATCGCGTCCAAAAACACCTTGCCCGTGTCGAGCGAGACACGGCCCAGCGTGGTGTCACGGATGGCGCGCGGCTGCTCAAAAATTTCCTTGAGCATGAAGTGCTTGTAGCCGCCCTTTTCCGCCTGAATCGGATCCCAGGCGATGCGCTGCACCTTCATCTCCGCAGGCTTGCCTGCAAAATCCATCAGCCGAATGCCTGCGGGCGTCAGCACGGCCAGGTCGCCGTCGGCCATAAAGTAGAGGTCGCGCGTGTGATGCAAAATGCCGGGCACGTCGGAAGCCATGAAGTACTCGCCCTGGCCCAGCCCCAGCACCGCGGGCGGTCCGCTGCGCGCAGCCACAAGGGTCTGCGGCTCGTCGGCGCTCAACACCCCGATAGCGAAGGCTCCTTGCAGCCGCAGCACGGTGCGGCGCACGGCCTCTTCCAGCTTCAACGTCTGGCCGGTGCGCTGCGCTGCCTGCAACTCGGTCTCAATCAGGTGCGCAATCACCTCGGTGTCCGTCTCGGTGACGAACTTGTGCCCCTGCGCCGTCAGCTCATGCTTCAGCGCAAGGTAATTTTCCACGATGCCGTTGTGTACCACCACGATGCGTCCGGTGCAGTCACGGTGCGGATGCGCATTCTCTTCCGTGGGGCGGCCATGCGTGGCCCAGCGCGTGTGGCCAATGCCATAGGAGCCCTGCACCGGCTGGAGCGCCAGCACATCTTCCAGCTTTTTCAGCTTGCCCGGAGCGCGCCGCAGCTCCATACCGTCGCCCTTGCCAGCCACGGCGATGCCCGCCGAATCATAGCCGCGATACTCCAACCGCCGCAGCCCTTCAATGATGATGGGAACGGGATCCTTGCTGCCGACATATCCAACGATGCCGCACATAGCGCTTTCCTCTGCGATGCCTAAGTAGAATTTCTAGTTGGCCGCGGCAACGTCCAGCCGATAGGTGTACTCTTCCATGACCGGGTTGA
>JAJZMO010000186.1 GCA_021798235.1 Acidobacteriota bacterium
CCTCGGTGATCAGGTTAAATCCGGCCATACGTGATCGGGTTAAAAGCGGCCAACGAGCGAGGCCGAAGACGTGATTGTTTTACCTTGCCGACGTGTATCTTTGCAAGGCGGGCAGTTGCGCGTTGATGTTCAGACCCTTTGGTTGCGTGGTAGTGTTGTACTTGCTTCGCCGGGGTCGCGCCTTGCGGAGCGATCCAGGGCCGATGACACGGGGCTGGCTCCGAAGGAATCGGTAATCGAGACCCTCTGCGGTTTGCCCGATGGGCTGGCCGGCAGAGGGTTTCGTATTTCTGCCAGTATTCCTATGGTGAGGCTCCGTCGTGGGAGGCTTCTGGATCACGAGTCGCGACGTCGCCGGGCGTTCTTTGCCCGGCATCCATATCGCTTTTGTTTTTGCTTTAGCATTTGTCATTGGCCTTCTCCAGGGCCGCCGGTTTTGGTGCGCCAACTGCGCGGGCCGCACTTGAGAACGTGTCCGTGATGCAGCAAGCGGTCCAGCATGGCGGTGACGGCGGCGCTGTCGCCCAGCAGCTTTCCCCAGTCATCTACAGGTCGATTCGATGTGAGAAGCGTACTGGCGCGTTCATAGCGGCGCATGATGATTTCCAGTAGTTCCTCGGCTGCAGTCAACGGCAACTTGCGCATTCCCAGGTCGTCGATGATCAGCAGCGGCACGGTGGTAAGCAGTTCCATAAACTCCTTGCGTTTGCCATCGAGCGCAGCATCGGCCAGTTCTTCCAGCAGCCTGTGGGCTTCGCGATACAACACACGATAGCCTTGTTGGATGACGGCGTGCCCAATGGCCTGCGCGCAGTGGCTTTTGCCGCTGCCAGGCGGGCCGAGGAACAAGGCATCTTCGCGCTTTCCGATCCAGTTCGCTGTGGCCAGTTCGAAGACAAGGTTGCGATTCATCCGGGCATTGAACTGGAAGTCGAAGTTGTCCAGGCGCTTGTCCGCGTCTCGGAACTGCGCCTGTTTGTGGCGTCTCTCCAGCAGGCGCTTGCTGCGGCAGGCCAGCTCGTCGGAGACCAGCGTGGAGATCAGGTCGATGGGCGCCATGCTCTCCGACTGCGCTTGCAGAAGGCGAGTTTCCATCACAGCGGCCATGCCGCTCAGACGCAGTTGCACCAGAGAGCGATTGAGTTCGATCAGGTTCATGGATTGGGTTCCTCGAAGTGGATGCGTTGTTGGATCAGGTCGCGATACTGGCTGAGTTCGCGGATGAGTGGATCGACTTGCCGCAGAGTGAGAGGAGCCTTCGGGCTGCGCTCCAGATAGCGGCGCACGAAGCGATACTCGGCGACGCGCAGCTCCAGTGCCGCCGCACAGGCGTCGTCGCAAGCCACGCTGCCATATTGCTTCGCCAGTTGGAGAACGCCCTGGATGCGGCGCGCTCCGAGTTCGCCCTGACGAGCATGGATGGCATCGCAGACGGCGCCGATGTTGGCTCCGGCTTTGTGCGCACGAGCCAGCAGTTGAAGCAGCTTCGGCGGGGTGCGCCGCGGGCGATCCGCATCGCGGATGCGGTGGCCGCCACGCTTGCCGCTCAGATGCTCGCGCAGCAACTCACCGGTGCGCGGATCAAGCAGCCGTACGAACATCGCGTCCCACTGCACGCTGACCTTGCGCCCGATCCAACCCGGCGGTGCGCCGTAGTATGCAGCTTCCACTTCGATACAGCCATCCAGATGAACCGTGCGCTCACCATACTGGTAGTAGCGGAACGGCTCCAGCGGCAGCGCCTGCAGGTAGGGCCTCTCCTCGGCGAACATCGCCGCGACCTGCCGCTTGGTCCGGCCGTGGATGCGCTTATCGGCCCAGTTCTCTTCCCAGTGGTCCAGGTACGCCTGCGCCTCTTCCAGACTCTCGAACTTCTTGCCCTTCAGCGGCGTTTTTTGCGCATGGGCTACACCCGATTCCACCTTGCCCTTGCGATCCGGATCGCGCACTTTGCACGGCAGTGCCGTCACACCGTAGTGAGCCAGCACGTCGCGATACAAGGGATTCAGGCCCGGATCGTAGAAGTCCGGAGACAACACGCCCTCGCGAAGATTGTCCAGGACCACGATCCGCGGTGAGCCGCCAAGCCGGCGAAACGCCTTCTCATGTAACTCGGCCCATACCCGCGCACTGGATCGGAAGACCAGCAGCCGAACACATTTCCGACTGAAGCCCAGCGTCAGTACGAAAAGCCGCGTGCGGCGGTACTTGCCGCTGTCGGGATCGCGTACCATCGGCCCGGTCCCGTAATCCACTTGGCACTCTTCGCCTGGCCGCGTTTCGATGATCGCCCGAGCCTCGGGCGTTGCGGCGCCGCGCAAATTGCGCACGAATCGCCTCACGCTCTGGTAGCCGCCCGCGAACCCATGGCCGTCCACCAGATCCTGCCAGATTCCCATCGCGTTCCGGTCGCGCTCCAACTCCAGCGCTATCAGTTCACGGTAAGATTCGCAGCTGCTCGCCGGTCCGCAGCCCGGCTTCTTGGCCAAAAAGCCGGTGATCACCTCTATGGCCGGTTTTGGATTCCCGCCCTCAGAGCCGGTGATCGGGTCTATGGCCGGTTTTGAAGGACCGTGGCGTCCCCAGCCGCCGGGACGCCGGAGGGCAATCCCCGCGCCGCGAAGATAGTCGCCCGCCGTTTCCCGGCGCACCCCGGTCGCCTGCTCGATGCGCCGCAACGACCAGCCCAGCCGGCCCAATGCGATGACTTGTTCTCGTTTTTCTCTGCTCAAGACGTGGCTCATGACCACAGAGGCTAACTTCCCCCTGCGGCAGCTCTGCCTTAAGCCTCCTCTCGTTGGCCGCTTTTCACTTGATCATCTATGGCCGCTTTTGGGTGATCACCGAGG
>JAJZMO010000204.1 GCA_021798235.1 Acidobacteriota bacterium
ACCGTGGCGGACCTGGTCGAGACCATGGCCCCGTACCTGACCATGGCCGAGGGCATCAAGCTCGCCGCCCAGACCTTCGGCCGTGACGTGAACCGGCTCTCCTGCTGTGCGGGGTAAAGGGTCGAACCCGGCGTGGTGAGCGCCACCTGGGGCTTTGATCGGGTCCGTGCGGCGGAGGGCAACACTCTCAGAGCGGGACGCCGCGCCGGGGCCGTAACCGAAAGGCCGGGCTCTCGCCGCCGTGCGCTAGTGGCGCGTCCATCAAGTTTTGACGAGGGAAGGGGGGCTGGGGGCCAGGAGGCTGCGAACAGGTGTTGGCTGGACACCGACTTGCGGTGGTTGTAGCGTGGCAGCATGGATGCACCAACCAGCGGTCGAGGCTCCGCGCCTCTCCGGTATTGTGCCCGTGAGTTTACGGGTGCGGAGATCGACGAGATCCGGGCGGTCATCGCTTCGGGTGAGTATTCGAGCCGGAGCGCCATTTCCCGGGAAGTCTGCCGTCGGCTGAACTGGTACAAGCCGGACGGCGGCCCTAAGCAGGTATCGTGCTCCGTCGCCTTGTTGCGCATGCAGCGCGACGGACTGTTGGAGTTGCCGCCTCCTGCCCGCGCACCGTCGCGACCAAGGATTCCCACGTTCACCGAGGCTTCGGACCCGGGACCGTTGCTGGAGGGAACCCGCGGCGATCTTGGCCCTCTGCGGCTGGTGCGGGTGGCGCGACCCACCGATTCACGGCTCTGGAACGAAGTGATTGCGCGCCACCACTACTTGGGCTACCGTCCGCTGCCGGGCGCGCAGTTGCGCTATCTGGCCTACGCTGGGGAGCGGCTGCTGGCCGCTCTGGGTTTTGGGGCTGCCGCGTGGCGGGTGCTTGATCGGGATGACTTCATCGGCTGGAATGATGCGCAACGCGTGGCGCGGCTGCATCTGGTCGTCAACAACGCCAGGTTTCTCATTTTGCCCTCCATCAAAGTACGCTTCTTGGCCTCCAGTCTTCTCGCCCAGGTCGCGCGCCAACTGCCCGCTGATTGGGAAAGCGTCTATTGTTACAGGCCTCAATTATTAGAAACCTTCGTCGAGTGTGATCGCTTCGCCGGAACGTCCTATCGCGCGGCAAATTGGATCTTCGTCGGCGAAACCATGGGTCGCGGCAAACTCGATCGTCACCACAATCGCACGGCCAAGATCTTCAAGTCGATCTGGGTCTATCCCCTGGACCGGAGCTTCCGGGAGACCCTGTGCGCGCCGCTGGTGCAGGCGAGTGCACCGGAGCGGGGCGGCCGGCAGTGACGCCGGAGACCGATCACGTCACAGACCAGGGGGGCCATACCGGGCCCGTACCCGCTCGATACCGTCTGGAGGCCCTCTCGCCCCGGGAACGGGATGCTCTCACTGCCCTGGCCAACAGCGCCACGGGACCGGCGCGGTCCGTTCAGCGGGCGCAGGCCTTGCTCGCCCTGAGCTCCGGCTTGACGGCGTCCGAAGTGGCGCGACAGGTCGGGCGCTGCCCGCGCACGATTGCCCGCTGGCGGGCTCGGTTCGCGCAGGAAGGTGTCACCGCTGTCTTTGACGCGGCGCGCAGCGGAGCCCCGCCACGCTTGTCCACCCAGGACGTGCTCACCATTTGCGAAACGGCGGTGGCCGAGCCACGCTCGGTAGGCTTGGAACTGCAATGTTGGAGTTTGCGCCGTTTGTCGGATCACCTCGCCACACACTTGGGCATCAAGGTCCACCACGAACGGTTGCGGCAGATCCTACGGGCACACGGGGTATCCAAAAAGGCCGAGGTCAGCAGCCAGCGCAGCAGGGATCCACAGTTCGCCGAGAAGCGTGACGCGGTGCTCAGGCTGTACACGCAACCACCAGAGGACAGCGTCGTCGTCTGCCTGGATCAGCACGGCCCCGTCAGTCTGCACGGCACCCAGGGCCAAAAGTATGCCGCACCGGGCCAGACGCCCCACCATGATGCGGAGTACAAGCGCCATGGGACGATCTATGCCCTGGGCGCCCTGCTACCGCACATCGGAACGGCGTTCGTCCGTGCCTTCGCGCACTACAACAGCCTGACCGTGATCTGGTTCCTCGGCTGGCTACTGCCGCAACTGCCCGACAAGCGCAACATCTACATCATCCTCGACAACGCCAGCGCTCACACCGCCAAGCGCGTCGCCGACTGGCTGCACAAACACTGGGGTGAACGCGTGCACTTGGTCTTCACCCCCAGCAAAGCGGCCTGGCTCAATCTCATCGAGCCCTTCTGGCGCGTCCTCAAAGACGAGATGATCATGGGATCAGACTTCCAGAGCCGCAGCGAGTTCCGCTCCGCCCTACGCCGCTACGTCCCGTTTTACAACCGCAGATGCCACCCCTTCATCTGGGGCCGCCAACGCAAGGCCCGGGTCCTGCTCGTTCGCCCGCTCCGGCAAAAACTGCGCGGCAGAGCCGGCGCACGCAGCATGCCGCCCCGCCTGCTGCGCTTGATCGCTCGCGCTGCCTAACCGACCAGACCACACGGGCACTACACTGCCCAATCCCCTCTGACTCCCTACGCCTCCGCCCGCCTCCTATCCCCCCAGCCCATCCACCCCGACCCTCCGGTCGGGAATCTCCCCCTTGATCTCGCAGGAGAACGCATGGTCACCCCATGCCAGGACTTGATGGACGCGCCACTAGAGCGCATCCACGGCAAGAGTCGGATGAAGCGCTTCCTGGACTGGGACTTGGACGAGCAAGGTCGTCTGTGGCTGCGGCAACGTCGGGACGCGGTGATGCGCAAGCGGGCAGAGTTCGGTAAACGGCTACTGTTCACGACAAGGTCGAAGTGGAGCGGGACTTTCA
>JAJZMO010000037.1:0-4364 GCA_021798235.1 Acidobacteriota bacterium
TTGTACATCGCCACGGCCAATCATTTGGATCGCAGCGTGGATGATGCCCGCATCGACTGGGTTGCCGATCCAGAGATGATGCGCCGTCTGGGCAAGCTGGTGCCAGAGGATCGCGCCGCCGTGCAGGTCTTTCTCGATGGCCTGCCCCAACGCTACCTGCGCACACGCTCGCCCAAAGATGTGCTGGATCACTGGCAGTTGGCGGCCAAGCTGGCGGTTGTTCCCGCCGCAGTCAGCGTACACAGGGCCGGGGGCTGGTGGGAGTGTACCGTGGTGACGCGCGACCGCGCCTTCCTCTTTACGGATCTGGCCGGGGCGTTGATGGCCTGGGGCATGGACATTCTCAAGGCCGACGCCTTCTCCAACAGCAACGGCGTCGTCATTGACAGCTTCCGTTTCCTGGACCGCTACCGCACGCTGGAGTTGAATCCGGGCGAGGATCAGCGCTTTGCCACCAGCCTGGGCGACGTGGCCAGTGGCAAGTCGCCGGTGGAAAAGCTGCTGGCTGCACGCGCGCACACCTCCAAGGCCAAGCCGGGGCGCAGACGCATCGCCACACGCTTGGAGTTTGACGATGTTTCCTCCTCGCACAGCACGGTGTTGGAGGTGGTGGCGCAGGATATGCCCGGCCTGCTGCGCATCATCACCTATGCCATTGCGCAGGCGCAGTGCAACATTGGCGTGGCGCTCATCGACACCGAGGGCGAGGTGGCCATTGACGTGTTTTATCTGACGCAGAACGGCGGCAAACTGCCTGCGGAAACGCAGCGTCAGTTGCTGGATGCGCTCAAAACATCGCTGCCCACCGGCGGCGATGCGGCTCCAGCCCGCGCCCGCGCGCGCTGAAAAACTGCGAGCAGCATGGAGCTGGTTAAGCGCCCGGTGTTCGTGTTTTGCAGCGAAGGATGGTAGCTGGCCAGCAGATGCCGTCCCTCCGGCAGCGCATATTCGACTCCATGCGCAAAGACCAGCCCGCGCCGGTCCGCGATCTTGCCCGTCCGCAGCAGGTGGGCCACGTATCCATCGAAGGCAATTTTCCCTAGGCAAACGGCCACACGCGCCTGCGGCAGCAGGGCCATTTCCTCATCCAAATAAGGAGCGCAATTGTGCAGCTCCTCTGGCAACGGCTTGTTGCCGGGCGGGGCACAGCGCACCACGGCGGTGATCCACAGATCGCGCAGGCGCAGGCCGTCCTCGCGCGAAGTGGCCGTGGGCTGGGAAGCAAAACCAGCCCGGTGCAGCACCGGGTAAAGAAAATCCCCCGAACCGTCCCCGGTAAAAGGCCGCCCGGTGCGGTTGGAGCCATGCGCGCCCGGGGCCAGACCGATGGCCACCACGCGCGCCTGCGGATCGCCAAAACTGGGAACCGGTCGCGCCCAATATTCCCAATCCAGATAAGCCCGGCGCTTGGTTTGGCCGATCTGCTGACAATAGGCGCGCAGGCGCGGGCAGCGGGTGCAGCGCGTCAGGCGATCGCACCACTCTTGCAGCTCTGGAGCCGGATGGGTCGTGGAGGCCATCACAGGAAAATTCTACAGGCCAGTATTAACCATGTTCCTACCTCGAATTTCTAGTGAAATTCTTGGGGGCCAGTGCTATGGTTATGCCAGATTGATCGCAGTACCGAAAATTGTGTCCGCAGCAATGCGGGGCAATGCAGACGGGGAGGACGGCTGCAAAGCTCTGGCTGTGGCTAAAAAAATCCATGAATCGGGGTCGGCGGGGATGAAGAGATTCGATTCGATTTACAGAGGAATTGTGTGGATGGCTGCTGGATTCCTTGTTACAACAAGCGGTTGCAAGAAAAGTGGCAGTGCCGGAGGAGATCCTAGCGCCACAGCCACGCAGGTATGGCCAGAAGTGGGCACGCAGAAGATCATCGTGCTCAAGCGCAGCCGCACCGGCGATGGTTCGCACCCAGAGTTTTTGAGCGCCACGCTGGCCCCGGGGCGCGGCATGAATGTGTTGCAGATTACCGCCTGGCTGCCGGGCAAGGGTGAAGTGCCCTTGCTGGCCACTCCCCCCATTGCGGACGCGGCCAAGGCGCTGAATGCGGACGCTCCCGACGGCCCGGGCAACACCAGCTTCAGCATGGGCGGAGCGATTCTGTTTCCCTTTGCCAACCGCCTGACGGGTACCCTGTCCGCAAATAAGCAGACCGAAGCCGTCACCTGGCAAGACAACACCGTGCAGGTTCCGGCCAACTGGCACGGAAAGAACCCCGATGCCAAGGTGTTGGCCATGCACGGAATGCTGTTGAACTCGCGCGCAGATGTTGTAGATCTGAATGCGCTATCAGACAGCGCCTCGGCCAAGGTGACCTATCACTGGAAGGCCAACGGGCGCTGGTTCTCCAATAACGATGTTGTCGTGGAAGCCACGCTCGATGCGGACTCTTTCACGCTAATGGTGCAGGCCATCAATACCGGCGGGGATTCGGAGCCGGTTGGTATTGGCTGGCATCCCTACTTCCAACTGCCCAGCGGCAATCGCGCCAACGCAAGACTGTATGTGCCTGCGCTGGCCCGTGCCCTCACCAATAACAGCGATGATGTGCTGCCCACCGGCAAACTGGCCAAGGTGCAGGGCACGTCCTATGACTTCAGCGTGGACGGAGGCGCACCATTGCCCCCGGGACAATTAGTGGATGATGCGTTTGTGCAACTGATGCGCAATGCCGACGGTGGTGCGACTTGCCAGCTTGAAGACACGGCAGCCGACTATGGCATTCGCGTGGAGGCGATTAGCCCGCGCATTCGCGCCTTCCAGGTCTATTCCCCGCCCACTTCTTCTTTTGTCGCCATCGAACCGCAATTCAACTACGCCGATCCGTTTGGCTCGGAGTGGAGCGGCGAAGACACAGGCATGGTTACAGTCGAGCCAGGCCGCGACGTGGTATGGAAGACACGATTGGAAATCTTCCAGCCCTCCCAGGCCAACACGGCTCCCGCAGCGCAGTAGTCGCTTCCCTGCTGCTGCCCGGATTCATCCCGACATCGACAGACCGGAAATATCTTCTGGACTGTCGATGTCACACTCTCCCCGATGCAGTGGAATCGCAATTCGGGCGTATTTCCCTTCCTCCAACAACGCACGCGCGCCGCGATCCCCACGCAGCCCCGCCAACGCCGGAAACAAAGCACGCGGCACCAGGAACGGAACACCGTGGATGCCTGCGTAGTGCGAGGCGACCAGCGCCTCTGGCTCTGCCCGATGCGCGGCCAGCATGGCCCGCAAATGTTCTTGGTGCAACGCAGGTTGATCGCAGACCAACAACAATACTCCCGCCGCATCCGGCGCTTGTTCCTGCACGGCACGCAGGCCGCAGCGAATCGAACTGGCCATGCCCTCTGACCACTCTGGATTGTGCAGCACTGTCGCGCCCTGCAACTTCGTTGCGACTGCGATGGCCTCCGCCTGTGCGCCCAACACCACAAAGACAGGCTGCAACCCTGCATCACACGCCGCGCGCAGCGTGTGTTCCAACAACGTTTCTTGCGTCCCGGCCATGCGCAGCAATTGTTTCGGCTGGCCTAAGCGCGTCGAGGCTCCTGCAGCGAGAACAATGGCCGGGATGGGGGCATTCGCGCGCATAAAAAAGATTCGATCGAGTCTCTTGTCCAGCACTCACAAAATATCGGGTGCTGGGTACAGGTACCGATACCGGGTGCCGGGTGCCCCATGTCTCGCTTTTGAGACATGGGAGCTACCTAGACGGCGCGTCCCTGACCCACTCCAGCCCTCCTTTGGCTGGAGTGGGGAGAAAGATCAGGCCTACAACTCATTCCCGATGAACACTTGCATCAAAAACATTCGACCCCGCGCGATCCGCCGCATGCGCGTTCTCCGCCACGTCCAACGGACACAGCACGGGCACGTAGGCCTGCGCCGGAGCATCCAGCAGCGAGTGGTCGCTCCCCGAGCGCAGCATCGCTTCGCACCCATGCAGCACGGCTTGCATCTCCGCCACAATGGCCAGCGCCACCGACTCCGGCGTATCGCCGCCCAAATTCAATCCCACAGGAGCATGCACGCGCTCCAGACATTGCTCCGCTGGCCAGCCAAGCTGCTCTGCCGCTTCCACCAAAAGCAATCGGCTGCGATGCCGCGCGCCCAGCAATCCCAAATACCGCAAGCCCATCGGCAATAGCAGCGGCAGCAGCGCGCGGTCTTGCACGTAGCTGTGCGTCAACAACACGGCAGCGTCGTTCGGGCCAATCCCCATGCCACGCAAGGCTTCGCCATATTGCGCTGCCTCTTGGGGCAGCGTGTACACCGCATCCGCTTCTGGAAAATTCTCCGCACGCGTCAGCGATGGACGTCCATCGGCTACCGTCACCGTCCAGCCCAGCAGATGCGCCGTC